>JBBTZE010000055.1:0-4426 GCA_038061545.1 Patescibacteria group bacterium
GGACAATTATCGATTGGTTTGGCTTACGCCTGGTTCCCCGCTTCCTATTTTCTGTTTATAAAATCAATCGGGGGCAAATTTAAGGACAAAACAATCGCAGGGCTTGGTTTATGGATACTGGGACTTTTTGATATTCGGTTTATATATATTTTGGCAATACTTCTGGTGATAAGATTTTTGTTTGAACGGGGAGAACACACTTTCGACTGGGTTAAAACTGGACTTGTTACTGCACTAATTTTTAGTGCTCTTAATGCTTATTGGTTTTTTCCTCTAATCAGGTTTCCACTTCCAAACGTAACATTTTCCAGTCTGACTAAAAGTTCAAATTTAGATTTTACCCAGCTAAAAAATTCCGTTTCTCTGCTCCAACCCCATTGGTATTTAAATGTTTTTGGGAAGATTCCGCCATTTAGAAAAGAATTCTTACTTATTTCGATTTTGGCTTTTCTGGCACCACTTTTAAAAAGAAAAGACAAACGGGTATGGTTTTGGGTAATTGTTGCTCTTGTTTCGGTTTTCCTGACCAAAGGTGCGAACCCCCCATTCCCCCAAGTTTATCCATGGCTTTTTACTCATGTTCCCGGTTTTTCTCTTTTCAGGGATTCAACTAAGTTCTTCTTTTTGGTTGCTCTTTCCTATTCTGTTCTGATTGCATTTACTGTTGATGAAATTACAAAGAGATTTTCTAGATTAAAAGTAATTTTTCCGGTTTTTATTATTATCTATCTTTTATTTTTGGTAAGACCAGTTTATTTGGGCCAGATGACAGGAACATTTTCAATGCCAAGATATAAGAATGAATATTTTTCGCTTGCAAAAAAACTTGAAGAAGATAAAAATTTTGGAAGAATTTTTTGGATTCCATCCAAATCGCCGTTGGGATTTGCCTCTCCCACCCATCCATCTGTGGAGGCCTCACGGCTTGAATCTCTCCGTCCATTTGCAGCTGCTACAGTTGGATCTTTTGAAACTCAGAATTTTATAAGAGAGGGAAATTACATGGGGGAGTTATTTGACATTGCAGGAATTGAATACTTGGTCTATCCGTACTTTGATCCAAAGCGAGATGATATGAGTACAGAAAAGGTTGATTATTACAACACTTTTCTTAATCAGATAGAGAGTCTTCCTTGGATATCTAAAAAGATTTCGGATATTCCGATTTCTGTTTTCAAAACTAAAGAAAATAAAGGCAAATTTTTCCTTTCCCAAAATACATATTTCATAGTTGGTTCTGACAGAATTTATTCGGAAATTAAAAATCTTGGTGGCAAATTCTCAAACAATGCTCTTGTTTTTGCGGAGGAAAATTTAGGGCTATTAAACCAAATTGAAAATGAAACTCAGTCAAAAATACTTTTGTACGATAAAAACTTAACTGATTTGGCACTTTCCTTTGTTGGTATTGATAATATTATTTCTCCAAGTACCGGTTTAAATTTTTCACCAGATGAATCTGGATATTGGAAGCGGGAAGCTGTTGACTTGGTTTGGACTCGCGATTTCTTGCAATCAAAATACGGTATTGATAATTTGGATTTTGATTATGGGCAAGGATGGGCAATCGCCGAAGGAGAAAGAGAGTTATCAATTACCAATACCCAATTTTCAAAAGGGAAAATACTTTATGCAAGAATTATGCAAAGTTCAAAAGGCGGAGAGGCCAGTTTTTATCAGGGGGATAGTTTAATAGGGAGAATTGATACAAAAGTTGAAAGACCTGAAGTTGTAATAATTAAACTGACAGGGAACAAAGATGTCTCGGATAGATTTAATAAGTATGATAAGGCCGATTTCCATTGGGTAAAAGTTGGCGAGCTCTTGAAAGACGGCAGTTTAACTATTAAGACAAAGGGAGAAATAAATATAGTTAATTCTTTGGCTGTAATTTCTCCGGATGAAGAAAATAGTCTAAGTCTGAAAATTGAAGAATTAAAAAATAGCGATAGAGTGTTTGATTGGGACAAGCTTGATATTGGTAAAAAGCAAAGTTTATTCGCAGGTGAAAACAAAGCAAAAGTCTCGTATACAGTTTTAGCCCCTACCAATTACAAAGTCAAAATCGAAGGACTGAAAAACCCGACAACGCTTTTCTTCTCTGAAACGTACGATGACGGTTGGCAGATGAATTCAAAAGAAGGATATAAGCTTTACAGTTTAATTAATGGGTTTTGGGTCGATCATGATGGAGAATATGATCTTTATTTCACTCCGCAAAAATATGTAATGCCTGGATTGGTTATAAGTGTTCTAACCTTAATTTCTTGTATAATGTTTCTAATATGGAAAAAATTAGAGAGATCTTCTTAACCTCTACTTTTAAACAATCTAGTCTTACTATGTTCGGAACTGTAACCAATGGCTTTCTTGGTGCAGTTTTTTATATTTTAGTAGCAAGATATTTAGGACCAGCACAGTTTGGTTTGTTTAGCATTGCAACATTGGTTCTTAATATGGTTGCAGACATTGGAGACTTGGGAACAAATACCGGCCTTGTTAGGTTTGTAAGCGCAAACAGGATTGATAATCCGGAAAAAGCAAATAGGTTTTTAAAACTTGGATTTGAAGTAAAATTAATAGCGGCATTTGTTATCGGAATTGTGGGAGTATCATTATCTTCCTGGATTACGGTCTTCCTATTTAAAAAACCTGAGCTAGCGCCACTGTTAAGAATCGCTTTTATCGGTGTTTCAGGATCTCTACTATTTTCATTTATACTAACAACTCTTCAGGCATATGAGCGATTTTGGTCTTGGAGTTTAATTCAAGTAATATCAAATGCAGGAAGAATAGTCTTAATATTTCTTTTTTTTAGATTTATCAATGTCTCAGCCTTTACTTCAATGGGTGCTTACATACTAATTCCAATGTTAGGTTTTGTTGGTGGGCTATTTGTAACTTCAACAAAATTTTTTAATGTAAAGGGTGAAATTACAGAAATCAAAGACTTTTTTCACTATAACAAGTGGGTCGCCCTATTCACTTTGATTGCAGCTGTTTCTGGACGGTTAGATAGTTTTTTGACAGCAAGGTATTTAACTGTCTTTGAAATTGGGATTTATGCTGCAGCTACACGAGTTACACAGATAGTTCCTCAACTTGTTGGAGCAATCTCGACTGTTGTAGCTCCTAAGATGGCAAATGTAGGGTCAAAGAAAGAATTGGTTGAGTATATTAAGAAAACTCAAATTTTTGTGATTGCGATTGCAATCCTCGGAATTTTATCGATTCCCGTGGTTTCTTACTTTATTCCGATTCTTTTTGGAAGTGCCTACACCGCTTCGGTTCCTATATTTATAGTACTTTTTTTTGCAATGCTTGTTCTTTTAATTTCGATACCAATCCATACTGCTGTTTTTTATTACTTTAGCTACCCAAAACTTTTTGTTTACATTAGCACAGGACATTTGCTGATTGTTGCTTTAGCTGGCTACTTTTTTATTCCGACATACGGAGTTATGGCTATTGCGTATAGCGTACTCGCAGCGGGTATTTTTGGTTTTGTTGTTCCTTCAATTTGGGTATACAGAAAACTTTTTAAAAACATATGACAATTTACGCACACTGTTTAGTTAAAAATGAGGAAAATTTTATTTGGTATGCCATCTCCTCGATCATTGATTTCGTAGATAAAGCTTTGATTTGGGACAACGGAAGTACAGATAATACGGTTCAAATTATTGAAGAATTAAAGAAAAAGTGGCCTACAAAGATTGTTTTCAAGTCTTTTTCTGGGTCGGTTTCCGAAGGACGTCAGAAAATGATTGAAGGAACTGATGCTGATTGGTTTATAGTTCTGGATGGTGATGAAGTTTGGTGGGAGGATTCAATAAAGAAGCTGGTAGATGAGATCAATGAGAATGGAGAAAAACTAGATTCAATTGTAGTTCCTTTTAAGAATTTAGTACGAGATATTTTTCATTATCAAGAAGAGAGTAAGGGTAAATATGTAATTGACGGAATAGAGGGATTTATAACAATAAGAGCTATAAATAGAAATATTCCCAATCTTCACCTGGGTAACGAGTATCCATCAGAAGGATATTTTGGAAAAAATGAGACACTGATTCAAAAACTAAATTCTGAAAGAAGAAAATATTTGGAAACCCCTTATTTACATTTGACGCATTTAAAAAGATCATCTAAAAAATCGGACAAAATTAAATATGGAGTCGGTCTGTCATTCCCTTTAGATTTTTATTATCCAGAGGTATTGTTTAGGCCAAAACCAGATACAATTCCTTCAATATGGACAAAAAGATGAAACGTATGATAGGACATCAAACATTAGAAGTCATGAAAAATGCTGGTTGGTATAACAACTGGCTTTTAAATCAGATATCAAAATATCTATCTGGTGACATTTTAGAAGTTGGTGCCGGTATCGGGAATTTTACATCAAAGCTTTCAAAGTATGGAAAAG
>JBBTZE010000056.1:0-2566 GCA_038061545.1 Patescibacteria group bacterium
TAGATTAGTTAATAGCGAAACAGCTAATAGTGATTAGTATTTGGGGGGAGGCGACATCAACCAAAATATAAATAGTGTCGGAATTAAAAGAAGGCCAAGGTAATGAGATTGGAGGACGAAAGCGAGAGAAATGCCTAAAACAATCATCCATTTATATTCCTTTTCTTTCCAAACCTTCCAAATTGCATATATGGAAAGTAATGAAAAAAACGGCATTATGTTAGGATTCCATGAAGATCTGGAAAATATAATAATTGTAGGAGAAATTGCATATAGGAGAGCTGAAACCAAACCCGCAATTTTACCAAACCATTCACGCCCGATAAACCAGATAAGAAAAACTGTTAATACTCCCAAAATTGCGACCATCACAGCGGGCCCTACCGGTGAAAAATTAGCAAGAAGAACCGGGATTGCCATCATATAATAATAAAGCGGCCCCAAGTACATACTCCCAACAGAAGTTCCTGGGCCTATTAGTGGGGGGTGAAATTCGACCAAAAACCTTCTAATGATTATCATATCCCGTCCCTCATCCCCTAAAAAAGTCATATATTCCCCGATTTTATATAGTCTCAAAAATGCACTAAGCGCTAAAATTATAACCAATATCCAAAATTCCCTTGGGTTATCTTTAACAAATTTTACAAATTTATTTAGTATTACTTTAATTTTTTCCACAGTTTAAATATGTCTATTATGCTTTTAATTACAATTTTTAATTTTGCTCCGGTTTGAATACCTGAAGTTCGCGGGTAATGATTAACACCCACTTCCGCAAATTTAAATCCCATTCTTTTGGCTTTAACCAACATCTCGATTTGAGTAACTTTTTCCTCGCCGACCAAAGGTATTACTCTATTGTAAACTTCTTTTTTGATCATTTTGAAACCGCATGAATAGTCCTTTACCGTTAGCCCAAGAAGAATTCGTGCCAAACTTGACCAGCCAAAAGTAAAAACTTTACGCGCGAATGAGTCTGCTCTATTCTTCCTGAAGCCAAGTATTAAATCCGCATCGTTTCTTTTTTGAATAAATTTCTCAATTTCAGAAAAATCAAATTGTCCATCTGAATCCATAAATGCCACCCATTTATATTTGGCTTCGCTAAATCCGGTCTTTAGCGCACCGCCGTAACCGCGATTAATGTTATGTGTAACAACTTTTATCCGTCCATTGCTATTTTTAGCCAACTTTTGGGCAATTTCTAATGTTTTATCGGTCGAGCCGTCATTAACAATTATTATTTCCCAATCGCCGACTACTTTTTCCAAAACTTTAGCTACATCAGAGGTAACTTTTTCAATATTCCCTTCTTCATTGTAAGTTGGGAAAAAAACTGAAAGACTGTCGATTATTTTGGCCACACGCAAAGTCTAGCATAAATGGCCGTATTCGTGCTAATATTTGAGAGTGAAAACATAAAATGCAGAAGATCTTAAAAGTGTGCCTGTTTTCCTTAATTCCCACAATTTTACTTTGGGTTCCTTTTGCCTTTAGAATACCCAAATTCTGGAATATTCCCCTACCTACAAACGGGATGGCAACAATTGTTTCCAATTATGACGGTCCGCTCTACCTTGTTGCGGCAAAAACTTTGTATAACAAAAACGATATTAAAATAAACTATCAATTTCCACTCTCAACTGAGTATTACACTGCACATTTTCCTCTTTTTCCTTTAATGATCCGCGCACTCGGCACTTTTACCAACTATCCATATGCCATGCTTTTGTCTACCATAATCTCATCAATCCTTGCAATTTACTTTTTTGAAAAGTTCATAAGCCGGTTTGTAGGAGCTAAAGAAGCTTTATTTTTAACTTTTGTTTTCTCAATTTTCCCGGCCAGATGGCTGATTGTAAGGTCGGTGGGATCTGCGGACCCGTTATTTATTGCATCGATTATTGCGTCCCTCTACTTTTTCAAAAGTAAAAAGTATTTATGGGCGGGAATTTGGGGGGCCGTTGCACAAATAACAAAGTCGCCGGCAATTTTACTTTTTGGATCGTATTTAATTTATTTACTTTTGCCACAGTTTAAACATAAATTTTCAGAAATCAGAAACGCTTGGCCGATACTTTTTATTCCTTTGGCGCTTTTAGGAGTATTTACCTTTTATGCTATTGCCACCGGAGACTTTTACGCATACTTCCATTCTGGAGACAATATTCATCTTTTCTTCCCGCCTTTCCAAATTTTTAACTACTCCGCACCCTGGGTGGGAACTTTTTGGCTCGAAGAGATAATATTTATTTATATTATTGGGGCACTGGGCGTACTCAAGCTTTTCAAAATGAAGGAGTTTGAAATTGCGATTTTTGCTGCGATCTTCTTTGTTTCCACTTTATTTGTTTCCCACAGAGATTTAATGCGCTACACTCTCCCAATTGTTCCATTTTTGATTTTGGCATTTTCTGATGAAATTCTTAAAAAAGAGTTTAAAATCGTACTCTGTATAATCATTATACCCATATATCTATTTTCCCTAGCCTTCATCTCACAAAACGTAATGCCGATTGCCAACTGGGCTCCATTCCTCTAAAAAGAGTAAAACGTGGGGAAA
>JBBTZE010000057.1:0-1321 GCA_038061545.1 Patescibacteria group bacterium
ACCAAAAAAATAACTGCAAATTAGGATAGTTACTGCTCGTAAATAAGATATTATCTTTTGTGGACTTGGGCGGAATCGAACCGCCAACATATCAATGCGAATGATACGTTATACCATTTAACTACAAGCCCTGGGAAAAACTAGATAATTATATCAAATAGACTCAACTTTGATTTTTCACTTTAGAAAGTTAAGCGGATTTAGTTTCCCTCCATTTAAATATATTTCAAAATGCAGATGAGGACCAGTTGACTTACCGGTTGAACCCATTTGCCCAATCGGACTCCCGCGTCCAACGGTCTGTCCTGGTATTACATAAATCTTGGAAAGATGAGCATACAGAGTCTTATAGCCGTTGCCATGGTCAATAATTATGTGGTTTCCATATCCCGCAGGACTCCATCCTGCGCTAACAACTTTCCCGGAATCAGCAGCTAGGACCGCGGGGAGCCCGCGGTTGGCAATATCCACTCCCGGATGATACCAGGAGAATCTCTGGGTAATGGATCCCGCAGTTGGCCAGACAAATTGCCCGGAGGCAACAACGGTTCCTGCATCTGGTGTAATTTGGCGAATACGGGGCCCTGTTGGGATATCTGCGGGGCGAACTCCGTCAGGAACAATTACGGTCTGTCCTATTGCCAACTCAAAAGTTTCATCATTGGAAAAGCTGTTAAACGGAAAGTCTGCGATTGCCTGAGGGTCCGAATCGTATTTTTTGGCTATGGAATAAACAGTGTCCCCTTTTTGTACTTTATGAGCAATCCCTGTAACCGGAAGTATCTGAAGTATCTGTCCTATTTTAATTTTATCCGAGGTTAGTCCGTTCTGCCATTTGATGGTGCTTTCAGATACATCAAATTTTGCAGAAATAGATTTGATGCTGTCTCCCGCCTTTACTTCATATTCTAAAATTTTATCTCTAACTTTGTCAGAAACCTGTGTATCAATTCCCGGATCCTCGGTTGAGGCAGATAAAACTGAGGGCGCTGATGAAATTTCCCATGGATTAACACTTCTGCCTGGAAACTCCTGGGAAATAACAGGGGCAATCATAACCCCGAGTGCTGTGATTACTGCCATTCCTGAGTGTGTCAGGCGCCTGGAAAGCTTTCCGCGCTGTTTATAAAGAGCGGTTACCACAACCCCCTTTCTTGCCTCCATTTTAAGAAAAGAAAGGTGAAGAGTTTTAATTAAGTATGAAGTTATCTCTCTTAAAAAGATTTTTACGTCCTCCAATAATTTTGTTAATGTTTCAAATGTTTCATCCATAGCCCCTGATCATACCTCATGAAAATTTCCTACGCAAACTTTATCGGTG
>JBBTZE010000058.1:0-2804 GCA_038061545.1 Patescibacteria group bacterium
TTTAATTCCGACACTATTTATATTTTGGTTGATGTCGCCTCCCCCCAAATACTATTCACTATTCGCTGTTTCGCTATTCACTATTCTCATGAGTCCTTTATTATTTTTTGATCTACGTCATGGGTGGACAAATTTAAAGGCTATTGAGGCGTTTTTTACAACCAATAAAGATATAGGTTTTTCAGTGAGTCATTATTTCTCAAATGTTAGCTCAGTTTTAACAATGATTTCGGCAAACTTAATATCTGCAAAAAACATATTTTTAAGTTTTTCAACATTAGCTCTTTTTTTACTGGTATTAATTTGGGTATATAAAAATAAAAAATTTAAGAGCGCACTTGGCATTCTGGTTATATGGATGATTACAGGAATATTGGGAATATCACTATACAAAGGTCCAATATACGATCACTATCTTGGTTTTTTATTTCCCGCTCCATTTCTTATTCTTGGGGCAGTTGCTCAGAATATAATTAAAAACAAAGTATGGGGACTAATATTTGGAGTATATTTATTGTCGTTAGTTTTTGTTAACAGTGTAAACTCACCAGTTCTTTCCGCCCCAAATATGCAAATGCCAAGAGCAATAACTGTTGCCAGGGTAATTGAGGAGAAAGCAAATGGAGAAAGATTTAACCTGGCTACAATTTCGGATCTTAATAATCGTGACGTTTATAAATATTTTCTTATGATTTGGGGAGACAAAGTGGTTGATACTGATCCGTCTTCAACTCAGTTCACAGTTACTGACCAGCTATTTGTTGTTTGTGAAAAACCTCGTGAGGTTTGCGATCCCATTCATGATCCATCGGCCTGGATTACAAATTTCGGCTGGACCAAGATTGTTGATGAATGGGAAGTTTGGGGAGGAACATTGTTCAAATTAGGGCATACAAAATGATGACAAAAAACGATATAGATTTTAGAGTAAGAAATTTACTTTTTGTTGATCTTGAAACAACAGGTTTGAATCCCGACATTCATGAAATAATAGAAGTTGGATGTTTATTGGTAAATGGCAAAAACTTAAAAGTAATATCTGAATATTCTGCAAAAATAAAACCTAAGCATATTAATACCGCCACCCCAAAAGCAATCGAAGTTTCAGGTTACATTCCGCTTTTGTGGGAGAATGCAAAAAGCGAAGAAGAAGTGCTAGGAGATTTAGTTAGACTTGCCCCTAATGCAATAGTTGTTGGATGGAAAGTCGATTTTGATTGGTGGTTTTTGGAGCATGCGTTTGAAAGACATAGAATCAGCTACGATTTTGACTATCATTTAATCGATGTGATTCCACTGGCCTATGCTTATTTTAGAAAAAGAGAGGGAATTAACGGTTTGGGGTTAAGAAGAGTTGCAGCTTATTTTAAGATAAAAATGGAAGAGCAGCATGACGCGTTGGGTGATATAAAGGGCACATATAGAGTTTTTAAAAAATTAATGAGCATATATGATAAAAAGAATTAATTGGATAAAAGTATTAATATTTGCCTTCCTTGTTGGCGCCGTCATTTGGGCAGGTAAGGGGATTTTTAAATACAGTGTTTTTACAACTCACGACTTGGATCATCATCTGGCCCGCGCTTTTGA
The DNA here is from genome assembly GCA_038061545.1 of Patescibacteria group bacterium. Taxonomy (GTDB): domain Bacteria; phylum Patescibacteriota; class Microgenomatia; order UBA8517; family UBA8517; genus JBBTZE01. The sequence continues at coordinate 1,591 of JBBTZE010000058.1, forward strand.
TGCTGTTGTTACCATAAAAGAAGGTCAGTTTCCACTTAGGTGGGCGGGGAGTCTTAACTATTTTTGCGGAGTGCCAATCTACAATTTTTTCTATCCACTTATTTATTATTTATTTATAGGAATAAACTTTCTAACCAAAAACATTATCTTTACCCTCAAAATAATTGATTTTCTATCACTTCTTTTTGGTACCATTTTCTTCTACCTTTGGATTCGTGTAGAAACTAAAAAAGAACTTCCTGCTATTGGTGGAGCGCTTACTTATTTATATGCGCCTTACAGATTTTTATTGATATTTGTTAGGGGAAGTCCTGAGTTTTTGGCTTATGCAATTCTGCCAATTGTTTTGTATTTCTATTCTCTGCTTTTTAATTCAGACGGCAAGAAGTTTACTGTTTATGCATTTTTGGCAAGCATCTTGGGAGCACTGCTTACAATTTCACATAATTTTACAGTGATGTTTTTGATGCCTATTATTTTGGCATTTCTAATTATCAAAATTTACATTTATAAACTGGAACTCAAAAAAATTCTTTGGATAGCCTTTTCATTTTTAAGCACTTTTGGAATGGGGTCATTTTTTATCGGCCCCGCACTTTTGGAACAAAAGTTTACCAAAATTGGGCAGACGTTTCTTGAATGGCGAGATCATTTTCCAACATTGGAACAACTTTTCAAAATGAAATGGAATTATTTCTACTCGTCCCCGGGTACTTTTAATGATGGGATGAGCTTTATGCTCGGATATGCGCAGTGGCTGATACTTGGAATTTCTATTATTTTTATTATTTACCAGTTGTTTAAGAGTAAATTTAAGCTTTGGAAATTTTTCAAGGAAAATATTTTTATTCTTTTTTTCTTTGTCCTTTCAGTTTTTACAATTTATTTGATCCTTCCTTGGTCGCGTCCTATATGGGAAAAAATATCTCCCTTGCAGGAAATTCAATTCTCCTGGAGACTTCTTGGGATTGTGGTATTTACGATTAGTTCTTTGTTTTCATTTTTATTGGCAAAGATTAATTCTAAATTTATATATCTTTGCATATTTGCAGGTGTGAGCGCATTAACCATAGTTGGCACCAGAAACTTTATGTTACCCCAGCCAGTTTCGAGCCAGGATTTGTACAGATACGATGACTTTGAAAAACTTCATCCTCACAGGTACTCAACAACTACATTGGGTGATGATGTGGTGGCAAAAGGGGCTTCCGGTG
>JBBTZE010000059.1:0-9188 GCA_038061545.1 Patescibacteria group bacterium
TCGGCGCGACTTATTTTATTATTTCTAAAATTTTTAACAAGAAAGTTGCACTTTTCTTTTTGGCGTTGTGGGCAACAAATCCACTAGCGGTTGCAATGGATACAATTGCATGGAATCCAATCGTTATTCCATCCGCTTTTCTTATTTTTATATATTTTTATTATCTGGCATTAAATAATGCAAAAAATTTAAACATATTTTTATTGGGTTTAATTTTTGGAATGTGTGTTAGTTTTCATACTCAATTTATATTTACCTTTTTACTGTTAATTCCGTTACTGGCGGGTTTAATCAAAAAGAAAAAGTTCTCTGCATTTGTGTATTTAGCGCTTGGCGCCATAATTCCTTTTATTCCAATTTTCGTTTTTGACCTACGACATAATTTTTTAAACATTAAACAACTTATGGATTATTCTTTAAACGGTGGTGTTTTGGAAAATAGAACTTTAGCAGTTTGGGGCAATGTTACTGCATTTATCACGGGAATGACTCCTTCAAAAATTATGGGCTTTCTTTTCTATATTTTAATATCCATCGCATTAGTGTTTACAACCCGTAAAATTGACGGTGAAGTTAAGAAGAAAGTTTTAGCCGGACTTTCATACGTATGGATATTTTCCCTACCACTTTTTTATCTATTCCTAAAAAATCCTTCTGAATATTATTTTAACTATCTGTTGATAGTAGTAATGCTTTTGATTGCATCTTTGGCTGACATAAAAAAACTGTCTGGAATTGTTTTAATTATTTTAATATCCTCAACCTTTTTTTACAGAAGCCTTCCACTTCTTAGAGACGCCAAATTTAGTTTAAGAGAGAAAACAGATTCAGTGTTATTTTTGAGGAAAGTAACAAAAAATCGAAAACCTTTTAACGTTTCATTTGATGTGCCATTTAACGAAGATTCGGGGTTCAGATATTTGCTAAACTATTATAAAGTGCAATATTCGGGGGACCCAAAAGATCAGTTAATCGAATTCGTGATTCCAACAAACAGAAAGCCTACTGCGTTTGTAGTAGGAAGGATTGGAATATACATACCTCAGAAATGGACCAACGATAACTGGTTAAAGTAATATATAATTATCAAATGAAACCCTTTCTCTCTGTAGTAATTCCTGCATATAATGAAGAATACAACTTGCGGACTGGGGTTCTTGACTCCGTTTATGATTATCTACTTGAACAAAAATATTCCTGGGAGATTTTGTTTGTAGATGACGGTTCAACTGATGGAACCGTAAAAATTGCAGAAAAATTTGCCAAAAAACACAAAGGTTTAATAGTTTTTAGGGAACCTCATAGAGGTAAAGCCGGGACAGTAACGGCAGGGATATTGAAAGCAAAAGGTGAAATTATTCTTTTTACAGATACAGATCAAGCAACGCCAATTGATCAGTTGGAAAAAATCTTGCCAAAATTTAACGAGGGCTTTGATGTCGTTATTGGCTCACGTTCTGGCAGAGAGGGAGCTCCAATAATCAGAAAGATGATGGCCACCGGCTTTTCCCTACTTCGGATGTTAATTTTAAGGCTTCCGTTTAAGGATACTCAATGCGGTTTCAAAGGTTTTAAAAATGCTGCTGCAAACAATATTTTTAGGAAACTGCAGATTTTTGGCGAAAAAAGCTCGACTGTCGGGGCTTCTGTTTTTGCAGGATTTGATTTGGAAGTCTTGTATGTTGCAAGAAAGTTGGGCTACAAAATTGCAGAAGTTCCTGTTGATTGGCACCATAAGGAAGGAACTAAGGTAAATCCAATAAAAGATTCAATTGAGGGTTTAAAAGGCCTCCTCATGGTCCGTTTAAATGCCATAATGGGAAAATATAGAGTTTAATTACGATCTTTTGTGCTAGAATTTGAGTACGAATGCAAAAATTCTGGAATGAGTGGAAGTGGTGGATTTTGGCTGGATTTGCAGTCCTTATACTTGGACTTATACTTAGACTGATCAATTTAACCATTCTTCCTGTATTTGCAGATGAGGCTATTTATATCCGTTGGAGCCAAATAATGTCCTCGGAGCCCACACTCAGGTTTCTTCCACTTTCCGACGGCAAACAGCCCTTGTTTATGTGGATTTTGATGTTTTTTGTTAAACGCATGAGCGATCCATTGTTTGCTGGGAGGCTACTCTCAGCTTTCTCGGGAGTAGTGAGCATGATCGGTATTTTCTTTTTGACCTATTACATTTTTAAATCAAAACTCTCAGCACTTATAGTATCACTCCTTTGGGCGCTTTCTCCTTTAACTTTATTTTTTGACAGGATGGCGCTTGTTGATTCCCTTCTTACTTGTTTGGGAATTTGGACACTTCTTCTCTCCCTTATCCTAGCCTCCTCTTTAAGACTTGATATGGCCATGATATTAGGTTTTGTATTGGGACTGGCCAGCCTAACCAAATCTCCGGCTTTATTTTTTGCAGTCTTAATTCCCGCGGCAATCATTCTTCTTAAAAAACCAAAAGATGTTTTTAAATATGCTGGACTCATATTGGTCGCTTACTTGATCGCATTTGGAATGTATAATATTCAGCGTTTGGGGCCAAATTTTGGCCAACTTACAGTCCGCACAAAGGATTACGTTTTCCCACTTTCCAGGATTTTAGTTTACCCAACGGATCCAATAAGGTACAACTTGCCAACTACTGCGAGTTGGCTATATGCTATGGGGCCAATTGGATTAGTACTCTTAGCATTAATTGGCACTGCACTTAATTTCAAAAAATACAGAAAGTATGTTTTGATTCTTGGTGTTTGGTTCCTGGCACCACTTCTTTTTGAATCAGAATTTACAAAAAGTTTTACACTCCGTTACATTCTCTTTTTAACACCGCCTCTATATGTTCTTGCCGCATCAGCTTTTACGAGCCTCTCGGGTAAATGGAAATATCTTACGATATTCTCGCTTATTATTTTTGCAGTGCAGTCGGGAATTTTTGATTATCATTTATTAACTAACCCACAAAAGGCCAATTTTCCCCAAAGAGAAAGAATGGGATACTTTCAGGAGTGGACGTCGGGAACCGGGATAAAGGAGACTGCGGATTATATTCGGGCAAAACACAATGAAGACCCAAGCAAAAGAATTATTGTAGGAACAGAAGGCTATTTTGGCACACTTCCCGATGGATTCACAATGTATATTCAAGACCTGCCAAACATAGTTGTTGTTGGAACCGGCTTAGGGATAAACAAAATTCCGGATCAGTTGGTAGAATCAAAACTGGCGGGGAACTTAACCTATTTTATTATAAATAAGTCACGTTTGATTATAAATCCTGCGAAACTAAATATTAGTCTTATTAAGTCATACAAAAAAGAACCGCGCACCCCCGGCACAATGGAGTACTCTGCAAGCGGTCCACAGGATGAGCTCTTATTCTATGAAGTCATAAAATGAGTGAAATAAATTAATGGAAAACGAACATTTAGACCCAACCGGTGAAATTAACTTGGAAACTGTTAAGTCCCGTGCAGTAAAAGGAATAGTAGTACTCACCGGAAGAACATTTCTTTTACAGGCAATAGCCCTTGTCTCCCAGCTTTTTTTGTTTGCCTATCTTGGGGGTTATGAATTTGGAGTTTTTGCGATAGTTTCTGCAATTGTTAATTTCTTGGTTTACTTTTCAGACATAGGTCTTGCAGCTGCACTGATTCAGAAAAAAGAAGCACCTACAGAAGTCGATTTAAGGACAACTTTTTTTGTCCAGCAAACATTAATAATTTTATTGATTGTTATTGTTTTTATTTTTGCTCCACAAATCACCAATCACTATTCACTGTCCACAGAAGGGCTTGGCCTTCTCTACGCCCTTGCAATCTCACTTCTTTTTTCATCACTCAAAAGTATTCCGTCTGTTCTTCTGGAGCGTAAGCTCGAGTTTGTCAAATTGGTCTTTCCGCAAATACTTGAGCAGACTGTTTACTATGTTATCTTGGTTTTTCTGGCCATGAAGGGATTTGGACTAAAAAGCTTCACTTTTGCAGTTTTGGCCCGTGGTTTAGTCGGTCTAGTCGCAATTTACATTGTTGAACCTTGGGTTCCTGGAATTGCATTTTCGAAAAGCACCCTCAAAGGACTTTTTAAATTTGGTATTCCATATCAAGTCAATACTTTTTTGGCAACATTCAAAGATGACGGAATTACATTAGTTCTTGGTGGAATATTGGGACCAGTTGGAGTTGGAATTTTATCCTTTGCACAAAAATTGGCAAGGATTCCTCTAACATTTTTTATGGATACTGTAACCCGTGTAACATTTCCGGCGTTTTCCCGAATGCAAGACTCACCAGACCATCTGGAAAGAAGCGTTACCCGTTCAATTTTTTTTATCTGCCTATTAGTTTTTCCTAGCATTGTAGGAATAATTGTTTTGGCTCCAATTTTGGTAGGTGTAGTGCCCAAATACAATCACTGGACCCCTGCCCTAGTTCCTCTCATTTTTGTGTCAATAAACTTTCTTTTTGCTGCCACCACAACTCAGTTAACTAATCTTCTTAATGCAATTGGGAAAATAAAGATTACCTTTTACTTGATGGTTATGTGGACAGTTTTATCTTGGGTTTTTATACCATTTTTGGCTATAAAGTTTGGAGTTATCGGAGCTTCTATAGGCTACGCCTTAGTTGGTGCCTCTTCAATTGTTGCAATAATCTTGGCCCGCAAATATGTCAATTTCTCAATAACCGATTCAATGGTTAAGCCTTTGATTGGGGCAGTAGTAATGGGAACAGTACTTCTAATTGTAAAAAGATTTCTACCTGAAAGCACAACATCAATGATTACATTAACACTAATTGGGATTATGATTTATAGCGCCTCAATGCTCACAATGGTTGGACTGTCCCTATTTGAGGATGCCAAAAAAAGCTTCAAAACACTACTAAACAGAGCCTCCTAAATGGTACAATAGAGCGTGGGTAAAATTTCAGTAGTAATAAATACATTAAATGAGGCGAAAAACCTGCCTCGCGCGATTACCTCGATTAAGGGATTAGCCTCAGAAATTGTTGTTATAGACATGGAGTCTGATGACAAAACGGCCGAAATTGCCAAAAAACTGGGAGCTCGCGTTTTTAGCCATAAAAGGGTGGGGTATGTTGAACCTGCGCGTAACTTTGGAATCTCAAAAGCAAAAAATGAATGGATTTTGATATTGGATGCTGATGAGGAAATTCCCGAGAGCCTTTCTAAAAAACTTCAAGAGTTAATAAAAAATCCATCCGTTGACTATTTTAGGATCCCAAGGAAAAATATCATTTTGGGTCATTTTATGGAGCACACAAGATGGTGGCCGGATTATAACATCAGATTTTTTAGGAGAGGTTTTGTCTCTTGGGGAGATGAGATTCACTCAATCCCTGTAACCAAAGGAAAAGGAGAGGATGTTAAAGAAAAGGAGGAATATGCGATTATTCATCATAATTACAATTCAATCACAGATTATCTTACAAAAATGCTTCGTTATTCAGAAATTCAATCAGAAGAATTAATGAAAAATGGATATGTTTTTGAGTGGCAGGACTTGATTAAAAAGCCAATGAATGAGTTTTTGAGTAGGTTTTTTGCAGGGGAAGGATATAAAGATGGAATTTACGGTTTAGCTTTTTCTGTGTTGCAATCATTTTCTGAATTTGTGCTTTACCTTAGAGTTTGGGAAGCGCAAGGTTCTAAAGATATAAATATCTCAAAAAGAGAATATGCAAAGGAATTTAAAAATGGAATAAAAGATTCCAAGTGGTGGCTCCGAAAAAAGTTCTCACTATTTGGTCGATTTTTCTAATTTGTAATGTATGACAAAAATACCAAAAGTTTCTGTAATAATTTTGACTTGGAATGCCGCTCCTAGGATAAAAGATCAATTAATTAACATTGAAAATTTAAATACAGATGGACTTGATGTTGAAGTGGTGATAGTTGATAACGATTCAAAAGACGATACCGCAAAAATTGTGTTGGCTTATAAATTTAAAAAACTTAAACAGCACTTTGTTCAAAATAATGACAATTTGGGTTTTGCTGAAGGGAATAATGTTGGAATTTCTTACGCTTTAGAAAGCGGGTCCGATTACGTGGCACTTCAAAATGACGATACAATTCTTGATAAAAATTTATTGGTAAATATAGTTCAGGAACATCAAAACATGCCCGAGGCAGGCGCAATTTCACCCAAGATATATTTTGCAAAAGGTTATGAATATAAAAAACATTACAAAACCTTTGATTTGGGTAAAGTTATTTGGTATGCAGGTGGGGATATTGATTGGAAAAATATTTATGGCAGTAACCACGGCGTTGACCAGGTTGATAACGGTCAATTTGAGACTGCTTCGGATACAGGTTTCGCAACAGGTTGTTTTGTCGTGTACAAACGCGAGGCATTGGAAAAAGCAGGTCTATATGATAAAAAATACTATTTATACATGGAAGATGCGGATCTCTCGGAGAGGATAAAAAAAGCGGGATTTAAAGTAATGTATTCACCAAGGGGAAGGCTATGGCATAAAGTTTCTCAAGGATCCGGAATTGGCAGTGAGCTAAATGACTATTTCATAACCCGCAATAGGATGCTTTTTGGGATGACTTATGCTAAATTGCGCACAAAATTTGCACTTTTCAGGGAAAGTATAAAATTATTACTCATTGGTCGCAAATGGCAAAAAATCGGAATTCGTGATTATTATTTAGGAAAGTTTGGCAAAGGATCATGGAAATAAACATATCGGCAATTATTCTTACAAGAGGAGATCGGGATCTTAAGAATCTTACCAAATCTTTGGATTTTTGTGATGAAATTAACATTCTTAAAAACAATAATCTTAAAGATTTTTCGACCCAGAGAAATAAAGCTGCTCAAAAAGCAAAAGGGGATTGGCTTTTTTATATCGACGACGATGAAATAGTTCCTGAAAATTTAAAATTGGAAATTTTGAAATTGATTGAAAATTCCAAATTGAAAATTGCAAATTCTGCTTATGCAATACCTAGAAAAAATATTATTTTTGGTAAAGAAATGAAGCACTGCGGTTTGTGGCCGGACTATGTGGTAAGGCTAATAAAAAAAGAGGATTTTATGGGATATTTGGGAGAGTTGCATGAACAGCCAAAAATAAAGGGTGAGATAGGGTATCTAAGATCTCCATTTATTCACAATAAACACGACAATTTGAGCGGAATGGTGGAAAAAACCAATAAATGGTCTGAAGTTGAAGCAAAGTTAATGTTTGAAGCAAATCATCCCCCGATGAACATTTTCAGATTCTTTACAGCGGGTTTTAGGGAATTTTGGTTAAGAATGATAATGCAAACCGCCTTTTTGGATGGAACGGAAGGTATAATATACGGAATGTATCAAGTGTTTAGTAGGCTAATTAACTATTCTAAACTTTGGGAAATGCAATTAAAAAATAAAAAATGAAAGCAGCAATTCACAATCCATATTTGGACACATTAGGGGGAGGCGAAAGATACACTCTATCATTCGCAAAGGTGCTTTCTGATAACGGTTGGGATGTTGATCTGGAATGGAAGAATGAGAACATTAGGAAAAAACTGGAATCCAGGTTCGGAATTAATTTATCAAAAATTAACATAGCCTCAGATATTAAAAAAGGTGATGGCCATGATCTTTGTTTTTGGGTTTCTGATGGGAGTATTCCAACTCTAAAAGCTAGAAAAAACATTCTCCATTTTCAAGTACCGTTCCATAACGTTGGTGGAAATAGTTTACTTAACAAAATGAAGCTTTTTAGAATTGACAACATTGTATGTAACTCCGCTTTTACAAAAAACGTTATTGATCGAGAATATGGTGTAGAGAGTGTGGTTTTGTATCCTCCAGTTTCGGTTTCCGATTTTAAATCAAAAAGAAAGGAAAACATGATAATTTATGTTGGAAGGTTTTCAAAACTCACGCAAAGCAAAAGGCAAGATGTGTTAATTAAAGCTTTTAAAAGTCTTTCAAAAAGTGGGATAAATAATTGGAAATTAATTTTGGCCGGAGGAGTAGAAATTGGAGTTGGTAATTATATTGACGAGCTTAAAAAAATGTCAAATGGTTTAAATATTGAAATAATAGAAAGTCCCGATTTTAAAACTTTGAAAGAATTGTATGGAAAATCGAGAATTTTTTGGAGTGCATCGGGTTACGGTGAGGATGAAATTAAATTTCCGGAGAAAGTTGAACATTTTGGAATGACTGTTGTTGAGGCAATGTCTGCAGGATGTATCCCCGTTGTTTATAATGCCGGAGGCCACAAAGAAATAGTTAGAAACGAAAGCAACGGTTTTCTTTGGGACAAGATAGGGGATTTGCTTACAAAAACGAAGCAGGTAATAAACGGAAAGGGTGTTTACACATCATTAATGAAAGAAGCTAAAAAGGATTCTTTGAATTTTTCCTATGAAACATTTGAGAAAGAAGTAATGAATTTAACTAAATGAAAACGTCAATTATAATTCCATGGTTTAACAATGAGGATTTGGTAAATAAAAATTTACCATCAATTGTTGCTGCCTACAAAAACAATAAAAATAACATAGTTGAAATTGTTATTGTGGATGATGGCTCAACAGATAAAAGTGTTGATTTAATAAAATCTAATTATCCTGAAATAAAGATTATTCGTCACAAAATCAATAGAGGGTTTGCTTCAGCCGTTAACACTGGGGTCAGAATGGCAAAAGGAGACATGGTCTGTTTGATAAATAGTGACGTACTTCCTGAGACTAATTTTTTGGAGTCCATATATGTTCACTTTAAAAACCCCATGTTGTTTGCGGTTTCCCTTAACGAGGATGGTTCATTTGGTTGGGCAAAGGGTTTTTTCAAAAATGGGTTTATTGGCCACGAACCGGGCGGAAAAGGGTACACTGTTCATTCAACTTTTTGGGTTAGCGGCGGAAGCGGGATCTTTAGGCGAAAAATCTGGATGGATTTGGGAGGAATGGACGAAAAATTATTTTCGCCTTTTTATTGGGAAGATATAGATTTGTCTTATCGTGCCATGAAGCGTGGTTATAAGCTTTTGTGGGACCCAAACGCAAAAGTGGAACACAAACACGAGACGACAATGAACAAACTTTCCAGGAATTATGTAAATAATATAAGGGAAAGAAACCAGCTCCTTTTTACATGGAAAAATTTAGGAAGCCCCAATCTTTTAAGAAAAAGTATAGCCGGTGTT
>JBBTZE010000060.1:0-1400 GCA_038061545.1 Patescibacteria group bacterium
GTATGGAACAAGAAGTTTAATACCATATTTTTTACAAAGTTTTCTTAAGCGTTTCCTGAGTTCAACATTTGCAGCTACACCGCCGCCCACAAGCAAATCGTGAATTTTGAATCGGGAATCATGAATCACGAAGGAAATAACACGGATCAGGTGAGCAAAGGCGACATTTTGAAAACTCGCAGCTAAATTATAAATTTTATCCTTAGTTAGTGGTTGCTCGGATGCCACAAGTCTCATCATTGAACTTTTTAAACCTGAATAGGAAAACATTCTTCTACCTTCTTGACCAGCCATTGGAACTGGTAATTTATATTTGGCTTGCCCTGAGCTTGCCGAACGGGCCATTTTTTCAAGTATTGCACCTCCCGGATAGCCAAGTCCCAACATTCTGGCCGCTTTATCCAATGCTTCGCCCAAAGCATCGTCAGTGGTTTGAGCCAGAATTTCGTATTCTCCAATTTTCTTAATTAAAATTAGCTGTGTATTTCCACCCGACACTACCAGACCAAGGGATGGGAATCGTGAAGCATGAATCAGGGTTTTTGAGCTTTCTAAATCCATGATTCCTGATTCGTTACCCCTGATTCCTTGTTGAGCTAGACAGCTCAACAAGTGTCCTTCCAAATGATTAACTGCAATCAATTTTTTATTATATTTAATCGCTAACTCTTTTGCTTTTTCTACTCCAACCCTGAGTGCAATGGAAAGCCCTGGACCAATAGTAACGGCAATGGCGTCTAAATCGTGAATCGTAAATCGTGAATCGTGAATCGCTTTGGCGATGACGAAGTCGATGCGCTCCTCATGCATTCTTTTGGCAAGAGTTGGCATAATCCCGCCAAACTTGGCATGAGCGGAAGCCTGTGACCAAATAATATTTGAGAGTATTTTTGTGTCCTCGGTCACCGCAGCCGCGGTCTCGTCACACGACGTGTCAATTGCCAAAATTTTAAATTTTTGCATTTAATTTGTTACCCCCCAACTGATTAATCTTTCATTTTCCCCGCCTGCATCAGCTATGCTGGAAGCATTGCGGGCAGGGTTTTTTCCTGATTTAATTTTTACCCAAATAATTATTGCCTCATCATCAAATTTATGGATTTCATCAGCAACTCTTTCTGCCCACTCTATGGCAATTACAGCCTTATTTTTAACCAGTTCTTCAAAATTAAGTGACTTAAGTTCCTTAGGGTTTTCCATTCTCCAAGCATCTATATGATGAAGCTTGAATCGGGAATCAGGAATCATATATTCATTCTCTAAAGAATAAGTAGGGGAGGTGACCAACTCTTTGACTCCCATTGCCTTGGCCAGTCCTTTTGTAAAAATAGTTTTCCCTGCACCCATTTCACCTTCAAGCGCAAAGACAATTGCGCGTTTACCTTTATAACTTTCGTACT
>JBBTZE010000061.1:0-3228 GCA_038061545.1 Patescibacteria group bacterium
GCTTCCTTAAAAGGGAATTGCTCTACCATTGAGCTAAGGGCCCGCTGTGACCCCACAGAGAGTCGAACTCTGCTTATTTGGATGAAAACCAAATGTCCTAACCGATAGACGATGGGGCCAAGTAAACTTGGCAAAACTCACCATCGTGTAGCACTGTGCCCAGAGTGCACATTGTAGACGATGGGGCCATATTAAAATTTAAAATGTGCATGTCCCATCGTATGGCACTTTGCCTTCGCAAATTGTAGACGATGGGGCCAACCATCTCAGACACCGATTTTACCATTTTTTTACCTCCGAAGCTAGATTTGATGAGCGAAATAGATAATGGGACTTGATAATATATCTTTATAGGTTTACAAATAATAGTAATGACAGTAGTTGAAGGCGTGGTAACTGAGGCTCCTCCAGACGATGTAACTATAAAGGTAAAGTCTCTACGCGAACACCTGGACAGTGCAGTGTGCCTTGATCAAATAAGAGAAGTCGTAATTGAAGCTGGTACGCTTGTAGCTGAAGGTAAACTGCCAATGTTGCTTGCTAGATTTTTGGTGTGCCATGCCCAAACGCGGCTTACATTTTTAAATAATAAAGTATAGAAATTTGAAACAATTTGTTCATTCTTTGTTTGCCCAAAGAACGAATCAAGAAATACCTCACCTATTGGAAATAAAACACGGAATCCTCACAAACGCTTATCTGAACAAGTCCGTGGGGAGAAATTTGGTGTTTATAAGTCTTTAATAAGTCCTTCTTTTTGCATTCTCCTGTATAACACTGCCCAAGATACTTTAAATTTTAAAGGAAATTGTTCAAGGAGTGGAATAAAATATTCCTCACTTGCACCTGAAGGAACCATTTCCTCTTTTAAAGTTAGGGAAAATTCCTCTTTAAGTTTGGATGTTGGAACTAGGAAACAGGCAGCAAATATATTGGCTTGTATCTCCAGCCACTTTTGATCCTCCTCAGTTATCCTATTTTGAAAATCAAGATAGTTGTCTGGAGTCTGGATTTTAAATCGGCTATAAATTGAAGAGTGTAGAACCCAGTGACCAAGTTCGTGTGCAATAGTGAATCTGGATCTCTCTTCATATAAGTTAAAAATATCATCATCTATTGTGATTTGATCAAAAGTTGAGTTTATAAAACCATCAATGTCAAACGAAGATTTTAACAATGGAATTGTTACAAGGCCAAAACCGAGTTTTAATTCTGCAATATCATCTACCGGTACGGGGACAGACAAGTCTGGATGATACTTTTTTAGGAACCCTTCAGCAATTTCCTTTATTTGGGCATAATTTAATTTTTCGGGGGATATTCCCATTTATTTAATTCTCGCCAGTTTTTTTTGACAGAAAATCGACCAATTCCTTAATCTTGTTTTTGTCAATTTTTCTCCCGTCGCGAGTTCTAAGGAAAGCTGGAACAAGCGAAAGGATTTCTGATGCCTCTTTTTTGACGTCAGGCGGTAATTCCTTTTTGGCTTGGTAGGCTAGGTCAAAAAATTTTATCCAATCCTCGCCCTCTTGTTTTAGGCCCAAAGCTTTTGCGAGAGCGGATAGTTTCTCCTCTTCGTTTGGTGGATTTAGTCTGTTTGTTTCTAGCCTGCTTATGTATGCACTATCGAAACCATACCTGCTGCAAAACGCTCTCAAAGTAAGCCCACCTCCCAACCTTTTTTCTCGGAAAAAGCTTCCAAAATTCATTATTTTCACCTCCATTCCTCTGTTGTAATTAGAATACAACACTCAAACTGAGGAGTCAATAGTCAGGCAAAATGTAAAGCTTGCAACGGCTTGCTGTACCCGTTATAATACCCATACGAGATGAATAAAGGTGACTTTATTCCATCTAAAAGATGTGTAAAAAGCTCAAATAGATGGCATTTAGCCTCAAGGCAAACCGCTATTTAAGCGGTTTTTTTATTCTCAAAGAGGTTAACTTCCCTTCAGGGTAACAACTTCAAATAGCCTTAAAAAGGTGGTAAGTACAGTTTTTCAGACGGTTATGGAAACCTGAAACGTATTACTTTTGATGACTTTGTCCCATTAGATAGCCTTCGGCATCTAACGGGACTGCGGAGCAACTGCTTCGCATGAGCTCCTTGACATTCAATTTGTGATCGGGAGAGTACAAAGACAGAACTTTTAAAGTTCTCGTCACTATTTGAGGATTTGATCCTGGTCCAGGATGAACGCTGGCGGCATGCCTTAGGCATGCAAGTAGAGCGGGCGTAGCCCGCAACACCTAGCTTCCAACAAACAACAAATAACTTTCTGCTAAGATGAAATTATGAGCTTCAGATTTTTGAAATTTAAGGTTTACGGTGACTCAGAAGATTTACATCGAGAAATAGTTAAGATTACAAGGAAATTTCCAAGAGAGTTTGATTACTTAAAAAATCAAATTTTAAGGAGTTCTCTTTCGATAGTCTTAAATATCGCAGAAGGTTCCGCTAAAAAATCGGACAAAGATTTTAATAGATATCTTGAGAATTCGATGGGTTCAGCTAACGAAACGGCTTCGGCTCTAAATGTGGCCTATTCGGATAAATTGATCTCAGAATCTACTTATAAGAACTTATTAAGTCTTTGTGAATCAGTTGTTAATCAACTCGGAGGTTTCTCCAAAAAGTTGAAGGTTGGTGGTTGAGTGTTGTGGGTTGCGTCAGCTGCGAACGGCTGAGTATAAGATAGGAATCTACACAATGGTGGGGAATACCCCGTCGAAAGACGGGCTAATACCGCATGACCCCAAGGCGATGCCTTGTGAACTATCAACACGTCCGACTTTGTCGGACTTTCAGCAAACAACAGCCAACAAAACGTTGGAAGTTGTGAGTTGTAAGTTGTTAGTTACCAAAGCTTCGCTTTGGGAAAAGCGCTTAACGGCGCGCCGATGAATGAGCCTATCGCCCATCAGCTAGTTGGTAGGGTAAAGGCCTACCAAGGCTATGACGGGTAGGGGGCGTGAGAGCGTGACCCCCCAGAATGGGACTGAGACACGGCCCATACACCTACGGGTGGCAGCAACCGGGAATCGTGCGCAATGGACGAAAGTCTGACGCCGCAATGCCGCGTGGAGGATGAAGGCCTTCGGGTCGTAAACTTCTTTTACGCAAGCTGAGAAGCTTGTGAGAATAAGCACCTGCTAACTCTGTGCCAGCAGCCGCGGTGATACAGAGGGTGCAAGCGTTATCCGGATTTATTGGGCGTAAAGCGTTTC
>JBBTZE010000062.1:0-10712 GCA_038061545.1 Patescibacteria group bacterium
TAACGGGAATCAGACTGGAAAAAGGCGATGAGCTAATCGGAATGGAGGTCTTCCCGGCAAAAGAAAATATTCCGGCCGATAAAAGAAAGAAAATTTTCCGCGATATCCTGACGATTGCAGAAAAAGGCTTGGGCAAACGCACGCCAATTCATTTATTTCCGGTACAAAAAAGGGCAGGTAAAGGAGTAAAAGCCGCGGTTGTGAATCCAAAAACGGGGGATCTTAAAACCGCCTCAATGGTCACACCCGCAATTGATCAAATAATTATAACCAGCAAAATGGGGCAAGTTATAAAACTACCACTCAGAAATATTCCTGAGTTGGGTCGCGCAACGCAGGGTGTAATATTAATGAGATTTGCAGAAAAGTCTGACTCGGTGGCCGCAACTGCAGTACTTGAAAAAAGTGGAGAGGAGGAAAATTAACTAATGTCTAATTGGAAAAATATTCTTCTGTTTTTTGTTCTTCTTTTTGTTTTTTCAAAATGGGGGCCTGCGATTCCATTTTCCACCACAACTCAATCACGCGGCGAGCCGCTTATTGTAATGGGGGAGGGAAAAGTTAGTGTTACTCCCGATGTTGCCAAAATTAATTTAGGGATCACAGAATCCGGGCAGACTCTGAAACAAGTTCAGAGTGCTATAAATAGCAAGTCTAAGACTGTTGTTGATGCGATTAAGAAATTGGGAATTAGTGAGAGTGACATCAAAACTACTTCATACAATGTTTTCCCCCAGTATGACTATACAAACCCAGGGTCAAGAATAACAGGTTATCAAGCTTCAACTAATTACGAAGTAACAATAAAGGATTTTGATAAAGTTAATGATGTTCTAACAGTAGTTTCTGCAACCGGCGCCAATATTGTTGGAGGGGTTAGTTTTGATCTGAGTGAGAGTTTGAAGAATGAAAAAATGGGAGAAGCCCGAAAGATTGCAGCTGACTCGGCCAAAGAAAAAGCAAAAAGTTTAGCGGGAGCCGCCGGAATCACTCTCGGTAAAATTATTAATGTAACAGAGGGGCAGGGAATCGATTATCCAAGACCATATTTGATGGAAAAATCATTGCCAATAACGGACGGGGATGTACCGATTGCCCGGCCAGATATCCAGCCGGGACAAACAGATTTATCAGTTACTGTATCTCTGTCATACGAAATTAGATAAACAAATGACAAACGGAATCGAACGCACAGAAGCATTTCGAATTGCCCATAAAAAAGTAGAAACAGAAAAACGCAGACAGAGCGAGATACTTCATGGAGATTGCCCACAAAATTTTCGAGAAGAACGAGCCGGTGAAGCCTTTAATCTCGGTTTCTCATCAACCGAAGCGATGGATGAAGAAATCAGTAAACACCCACGAGTTTTTGTGGAAATAAACGCACTGGCAACTAAAAAAGTAATAAGTTACGAAGATGCTGAAGAAAAATTAAGAGAAGCTGCCGACCCCGATCTTATTTCTAAAGTTAAAAAGTATCAAAACTCAAATAAACCAAAGCAGGCGTATCCCAAGGAACCGGGACCGCCAAAAATTTACAGAAATCGCCATAAAGCGCGGGGCGGAAAAACGAGAAGGGAGGTTATCAGAATCTATGAAAATTGGGTAAACGGAGGAAAGCGTCCCAAATTCGATATATCCGAAAAGGCCACGCCGCTTGATGAATATCCTGAATTTATTCTTTTTGGAGACGAAGTATTAAAGTAATCATCCGGCGCCTCCCTTTCCATGGAAAGCCATATGAATATCCTTAAGTTGTTTATTGGTCACATGGGTATAAATTTGAGTTGTGGAAATATTTTTATGTCCCAGCATTTCTTGCACGCTTCTTATGTCCGCCCCAGCATTTAAAAGATCTGTTGCAAAAGAATTGTGACTGATAATCCCATCTGTTATCAAATTCTGAGTAGGGGAAACCGTAAAATCAAAAACGTTATATCTATTAAATGGAAGTTTTTCTATTTTTTTAACTTTCAACCACTTTAAATTTTTGGCGTTGTAAATTCCTTTTAACAGCTCAAGGTTTTTTCCTTTGTATTTTACTTTTTCAAATTGTCTTATAAACTTTGCGACTGTTGATTTAAGAGGTGTTATTTCTCCATAATATCTATTTGACTTTATTCCTTCATTTATTTGAAGTTGGTTTTTAAACCCTTTTTTGTTACTTTTTTCAATATCTTCAACTATTGATTTAATAAGAATGCCTACAGGAAGATGTTCTTCTTCCCAAACTCCAACATCGCTAATTGTTTTTAATTTTAGGGTTGGGATTAGTTTAATAAAATTCTTTTGATCATTTTTTCCTAAAACCTGAAGAGTATAAAGCATTCCATTAAATTTATTTCCTTGTGGCAGGATT
Organism: Patescibacteria group bacterium; assembly: GCA_038061545.1. Lineage (GTDB taxonomy): Bacteria > Patescibacteriota > Microgenomatia > UBA8517 > UBA8517 > JBBTZE01. The sequence goes on from JBBTZE010000062.1 coordinate 2,360, forward strand.
ACCGATCTCTCACGCGATAATAAATGTGCATCAATCCCAAGTCTTAAAAGCATCATTTGAACATCTTTCAACAGATCTTTTGATGAGGAAAAAAGTCTAGGAGCGCCAAAACTATTTCCTTCGGCATCGTAAAAACCTGCCATAAAACCGATTATTTCTTCTTTAGTTCCGTTCATTATATCTTTTGGAACTCTTTTGTCTTTAGAATGACCAACCAGACCGATACCAATTAGAAAATCAACAAAAGGATCAGAATAAAAATTAAGCCGATAAGAATTTGTTTTAGGATTTTTCTCAATTTTTGGATCATGTTTAAAATTATTTTTAATGATTTTTTGATAGAATTCAAGATTTTTTCTATCCTTATCATGAATTATTACTCCGCACCGAGCTTTACTTACAACTCCATCACCCAAAATATAGCCGATTAATCGAGCTATTTCTGCTCCAACAGATTTTGTCCCAATAAAATCGACTTTTCTGATTCCTGCAATATAATCGCCAACACCTAAGTCTTTTATCAAAGCTTCCTTAATACCACTTTTTGTAATTGTAAAAATTCTGTGTGCATTTGAACAAACAAGTTCGTAACCATCTGCCCAAATAGAATATAGATTTGAAATGTGAGATTCCTTCCCGATTATTTTTGCCAAATTTTGTTTTCCCGAAATAAAATCCACCCCAAATACATTACTTTTTGATTTGTAATAAATATCTCTTGCAGTTTCTATTCCATCTTTCATAAAAATTCTTGTTTCTGGGTGAACACAATGCCTCATCACATGAGGGGTGACTTCAAACGGAAGTTTCATTTTGTGTGAATATTTTTTTATCATCCGCTGAACCGAGCGGGGAGTAAGGCGCATTTTTTCGTCCGGTGTAGTTGGGTCCACGTTTCCTTTGTGGCGGATAAAAAGAGGTTTAAAGTGATCAGGGCGTTCATTTAAATATTTAACTAGCCAATCCGTTGCCCGTGTGGACATAAACACAACTCTGGCTTTTCCCCCTTTACCAATTATTCCAAACTCATGCCGTTCGAGATCTATTTTATCACGGTCAAGTTTTGTGAGTTCCGATACACGGAGTCCGGTTGAAAAAAATACTTCCAAGATTGCCTTATCCCTTTTGCCTTGAATGGAATCCTGTGATGGAGCATTTAATAGTCTGTCCACTTGTTCACCATTTAAAAATTTTACTTGCCTCTCGGCTACTTTTGGTAAATCAATTTTGTCAGGAGCCATTACGGCAAAATCATTTCTTATTAACCACTTAAGGAAACTCCTTAGAGCAATTATATGATAGCTTTGGGTACGGCGTCCCAGTGTTCCACCTTTACCGTCCGGCAAATTTGAAAGATAAACCCTAAAGCTTCTTACGACATCCTGATTAATATCTTTTAGGTTTTCCTGAATTCCTTCAGATTTTAGCCACAAATCAAACCTGGTTAAATAGTGGCGGTAATTCCTGATGGTTAGGGGAGAGGAGCCCCGTTCAACTTGCATATACTCAAGGAAGTCATCAACCTTCCTGGCAATCTCTGTTCTTTGAACTTGGGCAGAATCCATCTATGAAAATATTAACCCCAAGGAGTGAATGTGTCAATAAGAATGTGCGACTAACCAAATAGTAATTTATGAATCGGCCAAAAATTAGGCATATCTCCGTTTTCACCCTTTATCCGAATTAAGCGCTTAAGTTCGGGTTCACTTAAGTCTAAAGATCCAAGATCGTCGCGATTGGACATTAAAATTACATAAGCATGGGTATATTTAAGTACAGATCTGGCGTGTTCAGGCACATCTTCTATATGAATTGCAGATCTTACGGCATTTATTCTATTTACTTTTGTCACCAAGCCATCAATATCAGGCATTCCTGTCTTAATATTTTCTGGCTCAACGAAAGGTGCATATTTTTGATACCAAGCGATTGTTGATTCCCTTAACTCAGGAATTCGTGATGAATTAATTGTAAAATTTATTTTTCGTATAAAAAGTTCGCGCAAGAATTCAATTGCACCAGGAATCGGTTCGGCTTTCAAAAGTGCGTCAGGTGTGTACCATAGATTATGCTCTATTTCATTTGCCTCATCGTCTGATTTACCAATTTCATTACACCAATCTTTTACTGCATTCCAATGATTTAATTCTGCAACTTTATAATTTGTTTTATATGTTTTATTAAATTCATTTGTAACACTCGTACGCGAATCAGCGATTGTTCCATCATGATCAATACTTGGAGATTTAAGTATCCAATATTCTTTGGACATGTGTGTTTTTAGCATATGGCGAAAAATAATGCAAATTTTGTGCCTAGCCTCAGGCTACGGCTTCACCAAATCGATTTTGACGCGTTTATTTTAAAAAGATGACTAATTGATCATCCGATTATCCCAAAAGATTGGGATAATTAGACAAACAGCAAAAAATGGGGGAGGAGGACTAAACGGTTAAATTTCACTTCGGCTTATGTTCGGAAGGACTAATTGATAGGAAAATAAAAAAGGGAGGATTTAATAAGAAAAGTTAATTGTTGATAGTTGACTGTTAATTGTTCGCTATGAAATAGCGTAAAACACTACACTACACCCACAGCTTTAGACTACGTCGCAAAAGTATTATTGTGCGAACAATATGCCTTCAGCATCTTGTCTCATACATCATCCATATCAACAATCTCTAAGGTCCTGTAATCGATTATCTGACATGTAAACCATGAGGGACAGGTATTTTTGTACTCCCCATGTTTTATGTCACTTATTAAAAGCTTTTTACTCAAGAAGTAGTCGCGAATAATAGCAATATTTACATTACAGTTATCCACAACATAGAGTTGAGAAAGAGATTTGAGATTATTGAAGCTAACAACTATATCAAACATCATCATCTCTCTCGTGGTGAGCGCAGCCGAACCATTCGGTATTACTACGGTGTAACTTATGTGTCGCATTTCGTGAAAACAATCTATAATTTTCGTGAAAACAACTTCCCTGTTCTACTTATGTACCCTATAATTATAGGGTATTGGCCATACCCACTTCCCTATCCTCCCAGTCCCGTTAGATATTTTCAAATCTAATGGGACGGGATCCCGTGAGATGCGCTTTGCGCTATCTCATCAGGACCAATGTGTGGCTAAATACATTGCAATAAATACAAATATACCCACGACGGCATGCTCCCTCACTGTTGCAGAAAATAGCCTCGATTCGAGCTTGTTTTGACCAAGGCCCAAAAGCATGTATAGAGAGACTGTCAAAAATAAAGACCCAACAACAACTGTCACGGGCCAAAAATACAAACTCCCCGCAATTTGTGAGGTAATTAAAGCCATGATAAGCGATGTATTTGTCAGATCCTTTGAATATTCAATGGACAGAACTGCCGACCAAAGACCCTGAAAATACAGAAGAAAAGAAAATATAAATACTAATATAATATTCCAATAGATTGGAGCTTTTAATGATAATATTGCGTCGAAAACAAGGAACGATGTGACCAATGTGAGTACAAACCCAACCCCCCGTGCAGCACGAAGTAGTGCAATTGTTCGTGTTGCCGAAACCGAATAAATATTCAAAGTCAAAAGTAGAATATAAATTCCAATTCCATAAAAAATCACAATTGGAATTCTCGTATAAATACTTGTGGGCAACAAGAACCAAAAGACCCCGACTCCAATTGTAAAAGTCACAGGAAGTATTAATGTAAGAAGTGTCATATTTTTTCCAAGCCCTTCATAAAGCGACCAGATAAAAAGAAGAAGTGTAACAGCGCCAAGCGCTCCAATCGCCCAAAAGCGGTTAACGTTAGACAGAAATTGTACAGCAATAAATCCTAAAGAAAGTAAAACCGCGGAAACAACAAATCGTTGGCGTTTAGACATTTATTTTATGTTCTCGGCTATTTTATATTAGTAAAAACTTTTTGAACGTCGTCAAAATCCTCCAAAGCAGAAAGAAGTGCAAGAACTTTTTTGGCTTGATCATCGCTAACCTCAACAGGATTTTTTGGTTTCATTTGAAGTTCTGTTTCCAAAATTTCGGCGCCCGCTCCTTCCAGTATTTTCTTCGTGGCACTAAGTTTGTCCGACGCAACGTAAACTTCTATTCCATCATCCGTTTCTTCCACACCCTCTACCCCCATATCGATAATTTTTAACATTTGGGTTTGGGGATCGGAATCTTTTTTAAGGAGTAAGTACCCTTTGTGTTCAAAATTAAATAGTACCGCGCCCGGTCCTGCCAAACTCCCCCCGGCCTTATCAAGTGCATTTTTAATTTCCTGCGCAGTCCTATTTTTGTTGTCAGTTGCAGCTTCAATAATTACGTTGACTCCGCTAGGACCAAAGCCTTCATAGCTGATTTCCTCCAAATTGAGAGCTTCCGTGGTTGCTTTTGCAATTGCGCGTTCTATATTTTCCTTCGGCATATTTACTCCTCTTGCTTTATCAATTTCAACGCGAAGCCTGAAGTTCATGTCAGGGTCTCCCCCACTTTTAGCAGCAATCATAATGGCTCTCGCCATTTTTGAAAAAATGTTGCCTTTTACCGAATCGTTAGCGGCTTTTTGCCTCTTAATTGTTGCAAAATGCGAGTGTCCTGACATGCCTGAAGTATATCTAATTTTGACAGTTTAGTCCATTCGGCACTTGACCCCGCTAGGAATTTCGCATTCGCCTTTTCAATACTATTCGTATACGGTTTATGCCAAATTCTGACGGGGTCTGCGCCCCATGAAGTGTGAATCTACTTCACTGGGGCTTGACATAGATCCTCCCCCATTTATACTCAATTACAGTAAAAGATGGATCTTACACTTGCCCAAAAAGCTATTTCAAGTGCTCTATCATCTTCTTGGAAAGAGGCTAAAGACCTAAACCTAGAAATTCTAAAATCCTCCCCGGATGATGTTGATGCCCTAAACCGCCTTGCCCGTTCATATGCGGAATTGGGTGACATGGAAAACGCTAAAAAGACTTCTAAAAAAGTATTATCAATTGATCCAGCAAATAATATCGCCTTAAAATGCCTTGAAAAATGGAACGTCCTTAACGACAGCGACAAACACGTTTCGTATCAAATTTCAGCAGAGGCATTTTTGGAAGAACCCGGAAAAACAAAACTTGTTCCCCTACTAAACTTGAGTGAATCAAGAACGCTTGCCAAACTTGATTCGGGAGATGAAGTTAATATTTCCGCGCATGCCCATAGGGTGTCAGTGATGACCAAGGATAATAAATATGTGGGAAGGCTCCCCGATGATATTTCTGCAAAACTAAGGCAGTTGATTAAACTTGGAAATGAGTATTATGCCTTAATTAAATCAATTGATGAACACGATGTGAAGGTCTTCATAAGAGAAATTAAAAAGGGACCAAAAGCAAAAACCCTGTCTTCCTTCTCCACTGAAAAGCTGGATTACGTATCATTCACCCCGCCCGAGCTTGTACATAAAATCGAAGAAAATGTTCTGCAGGATGAATCAGAGGAAACAGAAGTAGATTAAAATCTTTTTGCAAACTTTGAACCAATATCAATAGTGATTACATTTTTGTCCCCCGCTATGTCTTCCTTACAGGAAAATGCACTGGCAATTTTTTTGACATAAGCCCGCTCGCCCCCGCTTACGATACAATCTTTCTCCGACAGTGTTTTTTTATCAATTGAAACGACTTTTGCGCCCATTATTTGCAAAATTTTGCCAAACTCATTGGCAACACCAAACTCCCCCGTTTCGTCATTTATAAATGCCCTTACTGCAGCCGCTGTCAATTCATAATCAGAAAAGTAAATTGTTAGTCTTCCCAAAAGGTTTTCGGAGATTTTAAATCCATTCTCTCCGTCTGACAATTTCCCTTTTTGGAGAAATTGGTTTTCTCCTAAATCTATTTCTGTTCTTCCCGAGTTGCCTATTTTTGATGAGAAGAGTAGCATTCCCAATCTATCTCTAAAGCTTATGTTGGTTTTTCCTGGTGTAAAAAGAGACCTTCCCCCATTGGGCACGGTCGTCCATAAAAATGATACGAACCTAAAGTTGTTTGTTACTGTTTCTGCAACAAGTTTTCCTGACACTCCTTCATTTTCCCCAAGCTGCCAGACATTTTTCAGCCTCATTACACCAAGATTTCTGGCAACATTTACCTCAGTATCTCCCGAAACTATCAAAGAGGTAATCTCTTCCAGTTTTGGATCAAAGATGACAACTGACACACCATTATTTTCGGTTTTTACAGTGACCGCAATTTTATCCGACCCATTCCAGAAGTGTGCGCTTAACACAAAAAACCAAAGGCAAAATGCAAAGATGATAGTAAGGATTATTACAGGTAAAAATCTCCCTTTTTTCCAGACTCCCCTCCCTCTTGATTTAAGCTTTCTTCGTCGGGCAGAACGCATATTTTATTTATATTTTGGAATGAGACATTCTCAATCTTTTGATGCTTTCTCTGATTTCCTCTTTGGGTTTACCAAATGAAGATAATATTCCTCTTGCAATCTCAACTGCTGCTTCAAACTCCGGCTGGACAATCTTGTCAACTCTTAATGTTTTTAGTCTGTCCCAATCAGAATCCAAATGAGCTCTTCCGATTATTTTTACACTTGGAGCAACAGTCTGAACATATGCAATTAATGTTTCCTGAACAACTCTATCGGGAATTGCCAAAATAATTGCCTTTGCGCCGGGTATATTAACCTGCTCCATTACCTCAGGCTCCGTAGGGTCTCCATAAACAACCAGTATTCCTTTATCTTTTAGTTCATTTACAACTTGTTGATTGTAGTCCACAACTACAAAAGAAATTTTATACTCTTCAAAAATTTTACCGATCCAACTCCCCACTCTTCCATATCCGCAAATAACTATGTGGTCTTTTAGTTTTTCAAATTCTATTACCCTTGCCTCTCCCGGCAAGAAAAATTTATTAACGTTGGGCCATTTGAATGTTGAATTTCTCATCGATCTCCATATTGGAACGGCCCACCTGTAAAGAAGAGGCGACACAGCCAAACTCAAAAGCGTCACGGCAATTCCGATTGAAGCGTCGGAATTTCCGATAAGTTTAAGAGACAACGCAGATGAAAATATTACAAAGGCAAATTCCCCAACCTGTGCAAGTCCAAAACTGTTTGCAACTGCGGTTCTTCCACGAAAGCCAAATAATGAGCTTACAAAAAATACAACCAAAGATTTAAGAATTATTATAGAGGCGCATAAAAAGGCAATCAGTAAAATATTGGAAAAAATCACGGAAGGATTAATCATAAATCCAAGGGATACAAAGAAAAGTGCAACAAAAATATCCCGTAACGGCCTGGTTTCTGAAAAAATTGCGTGATTTTCCTGCGACTCGCTTATTACAACTCCTGCCAAAAAGGCGCCAATTGCAGGTGAGATTCCCAAAAAGTAGGCGCCTGCCGCAGTTCCCAAGGCCAATGAAACCGAGGACAGTAGTAAAAGTTCTCTTGAGTTGGCGGAGGCAACTAAATGGATTATTTTTGGAACAACAACTCTTCCCAAAAACATGGTCAAAATGATCGCAAGAGCCGCCTTACCCAGTGAAAATGTAACTGCAGACAGTACCCCACTCCCGTAAATTCCAATAAACGGCAAGATCACAATTATGGGAACAGCAATCAAATCCTGAACTAAAAGCCAGCCAAACATAACGCCCCCATGAATTGTTTCCATTTCACCGCTATCTGTAAGCATTTTTACAACAACTGCGGTTGAACTTAAGGAAAACCCAAGAGAAAGAATCAGCGACGCAACCGGATTAAATCCAACAAAAATTAGAAAGAAATAACCAATCAAACTTACCAAAAAAATCTGAAGTATCGCACCAATCACCGCAACATTTGCATATTTTGAAATCCGTTTTAAGGGAATTTCAACACCAATTGAAAAAAGAAGTAAAATAATGCCAAACTCGGCAAGTGTGGTAACATTTTTCGCGCTCTCGGGTAAAACCACACCAACCACTAATCCGGCCAAGATATAACCAACCAGGCTTGGAAGTTTAAAACTTTTTGCGATAAACCCCCCTAATGTGGCGACGACGACGACAAAAAAAAGCCCTAGAACAATGTCCATAGATACATATTAAACAATGCGTGAAAACAAGTAAAGTTATTTGGTAATTTTAACCAATGCGGTCTGGAGATCTTCGGGGAGATCTGATTTGAATTCGACTTTGTTGCCTGTTATTGGATGATTGAATTTAATTTCGGACGCATGGAGGAATAGTCTTGGGACCCATTTACGGTCATTCCTCGCAGTTTTTCTGCCTGCATAAAACTCATCCGCTACAATTGCATGACCAATATGTCTGGCGTGAATTCTGATCTGGT
>JBBTZE010000063.1:0-2224 GCA_038061545.1 Patescibacteria group bacterium
AAATTTCATACCTGTTACACCTGTTGTTGCTCTTCCCATTGGCCTGACATTTGCTTCGGGGAATCTTATTGATTTTGCACCCTTGGTCAAAAGAATCACATGGTCATCCCCCGCTGATGGATGAACAGAAATCAAAGCATCGTCAGAACGTAGTCTAATTGCAATAAGTCCGGAAACCCTCAAATTTTCAAATTCAGATAATCCTGTTTTTTTGATAACACCAAGTTTGGTTGCCATTATCAAGTTTTTATCGCGAAGCGTTTCATTATTCCCGCTATCTTTGGTCAATGGGAGAATCGATTTTATCTCTTCTCCTTGATCAAGATTAAGAAGATTTACCAGAGCTTGGCCCTTTGATTGGCGTGAAGACTCGGTTATTTCCCAGGCTTTTGTTCCGAACACGCGTCCGCGGTCTGTGAAGAACAATATTGTGTCATGTGTGGAAGCCGAAATTATATGTTCTATTTCATCTTCTTCTTTTGTAGCCATTCCGATTACACCTTTGCCGCCTCGCCTTTGGGCGCGGTAGGAGGAAGCAGAAAGTCTTTTGATATATCCGGTTTTTGTTACAGTAATTAATGTTTCTTCTTTTGGCACCAAGTCTTCTTCACTTATCTCCCCCAGAGCGCTTTTATAAATTTTTGTACGTCTTGCATCACCATACTTTTCTTTTACTTCAGAAAGCTCACTGATTATAATTTCCAAAACTCTCCCTGGGTCTTTAAGAATTGCAGTCAGCCCGTCAATTAATTTTTTGATTTCTGCGTATTCTTTCTCAATTTTTTCCCGCTCAAGTGCTGCCAGGCGCCTAAGCTGCATGTCCAGGATTGCAGTTGCCTGAACTCCAGAAAACTTGAATCTTTCGATTAAGTTATTTTTTGCATCTTCCTGAGTACGGCTTTCCCTAATGGTTTTTATTACCGCATCCAAGTTATCAAGGGCAATTTTTAAGCCCTCCAAAATATGCGCGCGTTTTTTGGCTTCTGTCAGATCAAAAATAGTTCTTCTTATTACCACCTTTTGTCTGTGCTTAACGTATTCGGACAAGATTTGCTTGAGGTTCATGGTGTGAGGAGTTCCCTCAACAAGTGCCACCATATTTGCAGGGAAAGTTGTTTGGAGTCTGGTATGTTTGAAGATGTTATTAAGTACCGACTTTGGTTTTGCGTCTCTTTTAAGATCAACTACCACGCGCATTCCATCTTTATCGCTTTCATCGCGAAGATCACTTATTCCAACAATCTTTTTATCTTTAACAAGCTCAGCAATTTTGGCCACCATTTCGGCTTTATTGACCTGGTACGGAATTTCAGTAATAATAATTTGGCTTTTACCTTTTGTCCCTTCCGTAATCTCTGCAATTCCACGGACCACAATTCTCCCCCGTCCGGTTGCATAAACTTCCTTGAGAGAATTTGCGTCATAAATTGCGCCACCCGTTGGAAAATCAGGTCCCGGGATAAAAGTAACTAACTCATCGATTGTAATCTCACTTTCAAAAGATACCGTAGACGGATTTAAATCGTCCGCGTTCAATTTTTTGACATCACCAGATGCAACAAGATTTATCTTGTTGATAACAAAATCAGTTTGTTCTTTCTGCTTTGTATCTTCAGTTATAACTTTACCTTTCTTGATCATTGCGACTATCGCGTCAACGACCTCGGACAAGTTATGAGGCGGAATTTTTGTAGCCATTCCAACTGCGATTCCCTCACTCCCCATCAAAAGTAAATTTGGCAAGAGGGCCGGGAGATAAGTTGGTTCCTTAAGTGTTGCATCAAAATTTTCTACAAAATCGCAGGTGTCTTTTTCAATATCCCGCAAAAGATAATCAGAAATTGCGGAAAGTTTGACTTCAGTATAACGGAGCGCAGCAGCGGGATCCCCATCAACGGATCCGAAGTTTCCCTGACCCTTAACAAGTGGATAACGCATAGAAAAGTCCTGAGCCATTCTGACCATGGCGTCGTAAACCGCCATATCCCCGTGCGGATGATATTTACCCAAAACTTCTCCAACAACCTTGGCGCTTTTAACGGTGGTACCGGTTGAGTGAAGTCCCATGAGATGCATGGCGTACAGGATGCGTCTATGAACGGGTTTAAGGCCGTCCCGAACGTCCGGAAGCGCGCGTGCAACGATAACACTCATTGCGTAATCCAAATACGATTTGGAAAGTTCAGTTGTTATTTCTGTAGGTTGAATTTTACCAATATCCATA
>JBBTZE010000064.1:0-3264 GCA_038061545.1 Patescibacteria group bacterium
AAAACATCCAAAATTCGCTACGGTTGTGACAATACCATCGTACACTTCCCCTTCTTTAACTTCCTTCATGGCTTTTTTAGCATTCGCAATGTCTATCGCCTCTGAAATTTCCTTTTCGGAAAGAACAATCTTCCTCTGAGATTTATCAACTTCCATTACCTTTGCTTTGAAGTATTTGCCAACCAACTTTTGCGGATTTCCGGCAATCTCCTTGCCTAATTGCGACATTGGAATAAATCCGGAGAGGCCTTCAACATCAACCGCAAAACCGGACGGGTTTACGCCTTTGCCCATAACAGCCACTTCTTCCCCGCTTTTAACCGCTTTTTCAAGTCTTTCCCAAACTTTGTCATGCATGGCATCCCTAAGGGCCATAACAATTGTTCCATCGCGGCTCTCGGGAACCAAAATGGTGGCCAGAACCGTGTCCCCAACCTTGAGGGTTGTTATAAGCTCTTTTGCGTCCTGATAACCCTTTTCTTTGACAATTCCCTCCGATTTTCCGCCAATGTCCAAGAGTACCGCGGTATCAGAAATAGAAACTACGGTTGATTCTACTCTTTGTCCTTTTGTGAAGCTGGCAACGGAGTGCCCTCTTTTGGCCAATAGCTCGGCCATTGTTATCTGTTTATCTGAAGTTTTTGCAGTCACTTTTCATATCCACCTTTCCTTTTGGTAAGGGCATTTTATCTTAAAATGAAGTTTTGGGCAAGTCCTTTTTGGACGAGCAAAGAAGTATTGAAATATGGAGATTTAGAGGAAATTAAATGGATTTAATTACAAAAAATCCCCATTAGATCCCGCGTTTTCACTAAGCGTTTGTGAAGATTCCATGACTGACTGAGCGAATTCCAATGAACAAAAGTATGTTTAAGGCTTGCGCTTGACGCAAGCAGAGACCTTTTGTATTACATGAGCGAGAGAGTGAATGGATAACGAACAAAGAGCGCGCACTTTCTTTTTAATATTTCTTTGTGCGAGCAAAGAAATATTGAAATATGGGAGTTTAGAGGAAATTAAAGGAGTTCAAACTCAACTTGAATGATTTGTTTCAAGGTATAGTTCCCCAGCACCATGCTTACTTGCTCCCAAATACTTCGTGTTTGCGTCGCAAGGGCGCAGGTCGCGGGGCAGGCTGGCGATGATTTTTTGAAACTAAGATGGCCTGGCAATGATCTATTTTCGCGGCAGGTTGCCCCGCAACTATCGTCAACGCTGAAGCATTTGACTTCCGAGTTCGGAAAGGGATCGGGTCGGACTACTTCGCTCAAATTACCAAGCCATCTTAATCACAAAATGTGCAAGCTCTAACTTGCCCCGCATACACGATACCGTGAGGCGAGGATGAAAACCTCGCGAACGGAAAGTGCTGTGCTGGGGTCACCAGAACAATGTCTTGAAATGTTAAAGTAATCCCTGTGAGATAGCATAAAATGCACCTCACGGGATCCCGTTAGATGCTCTGAAAGAGCTATCTAACTGGGAAAAGAAAGGTCGCGCCCCGCCTGAGCGTGGGATCGCAAAAGTTTGACCGATTCGCACAGGTAACCTTAAGTCCTTACGGACCTTCCAGTGCCTGCCGATTAACCCAATCTTCTGTTGGGGGTCTTTCGTGGATAAATCCACATGGAATCCTTATCTTGGAGTTGGCTTCCCACTTAGATGCTTTCAGCGGTTATCCGTTGAGAATATAGCTACCCGGCGTTACTGCTGACGCAATAACCGGCACACCAGGGATTCTCCCAGGGAGGTCCTCTCGTACTGTCCCCAGCTCTCCTCAAAATTCCTACGCTTCCACCGGATAGAGTCCGAACTGTCTTACGCATGTTAATCAATCATTCCTGATTGCATGGACTATATCTTCATCCAAAATCTCATTATTACGATTTTGGAGCTGACATTTGTACATTTTAAAAAACGTACTCATCTTACGCCTGACAATTAATCAGGCCTAGGAATCAGTCTCTACGGGATAGAGAAATATTGTGTGACTTATAAAACTCTTCTATTTTCTCAGAAGTATTTGTTCGTTTTTTTGAATAATTCAAATCAACAAATTTATCTACTTCTTTAGCTAATAGAAGAAGAAGTTTTGGATTTATATTTCTACCTTTTTTTGGCATTTTCAATAAAATTGATAATGCAAGCTTGGCCTGCTTATTTTTCAATTTCAAATAAGGCTTTAAAAGCTTTAAAATATTGGTAACAGGAACTACTCCGACAATAGTGTATTCACACATACCATCGTTTCTTTCCCTTATGTAGCCATATTTTAATTCACTTTTTAGCCAAACCAAAAAGTCTTTGTGTTTTAGTTTTTGATAGAAAACAATACTTGCTCTAATTTGGTATCCAAGCTTATAACCGGCTCGAGCTACCAATTGAAGCATCACGCATCCATCTCCATCTAAAAAACCTGAAATATATGCTAATTCTTCTTTCGTCACAGACAAAAATTCCTCTCTTACCCTCGGTATTACCCAATAAATCCGGACGAATTTATTTTCGGGTTTCACCGATTTTAGTCAGTTTCACTAACACTAAAATTACTTATTTTCTCGCGGCACAAACAGTGCCTATGGTTCATGTTACATCATTACTGACGCATTACGCAATGTAATTTACGTTCTGAACCCAGCTCGCGTATCACTTTAACGGGCGAACAGACCGACCCTTGGCACCTTCTCCAGCGCCAGGATGTGATGAGCCGACATCGAGGTAGCGAACCGCACCGTCGATATGGACTCTCGGGTGCGACTACTCTGTTATCCCCGGGGTAGCTTTTATCCGTTAAGCTCCGCGCGTATCCATTACGCATCGGAGGATCACTAAGACCTACTTTCGTACCTGCTTGGGGTGTCCCCCTCGCAGTCAAGCTGGCTTAAACCTTTATGCTTTCCCTACGGTTTCCATCCGTAGAAAGCCAACCTTTGTACCCCTGCGTTACAATTTGGCAGGGTACCGCCCCAGTAAAACTGCCCAGCAAACTCTTTCCCTCACGCCGTTTCCAGGCGTGTTAGGTAAGTCCCACATTTTTCAACGAGAGGTATTACACGATTGCCGAAGCTCCCTCCTATTCTAGACAATCAAAAAATATGAAAACAAAATCTACCTGCAGTAAAGCTCCACGGGGTCTTTTTGTCCTGATGGAAGTAGGCCGCGTCTTCACAGCCATCGCTATTTCGCCGAGTAAACCCTTAAGACAGTTGCTAACTCGTTACGCTATTCATGCGGGCCAGAACTTACCTGGCAAGGAACTTCGCT
>JBBTZE010000065.1:0-1853 GCA_038061545.1 Patescibacteria group bacterium
ATTACCCAAGTTGCCAGTATTTCTGCTGGGGATCCTGAAATCGGAGCCAAGATCGCGGAAGCATTGGATAAGGTTGGACGCGACGGAGTGGTTACAGTTGAGGAGGGAAAAGGCCTCACAATCGATATTGAATATAAAGAGGGAATGGAGTTTGACCGTGGATATGCCAGTGCCTATATGGTAACAAATGCAGAAAAAATGGAAGCGGAAATTGAGAGCGCGTACATTCTTTTAACGGACAAGAAAATTTCATCAATTGCCGATCTTCTTCCATTCCTTGAAAAATTTGTAAAAGTAAGCAAAAACTTGGTAATTATTGCCGACGAAATTGATGGCGAAGCCTTGGCAACACTTGTTGTCAACAAATTAAGAGGAACATTTAATGTTCTGGCAATTAAAGCTCCCGGATTTGGTGATAGAAGAAAGGAACTCTTGGAAGATATTGGGGTTTTGACAGGGGGAACCGTAATAAGTGAAGATACGGGTCGTACTTTTGAGTCGGTTGAGGTAACAGATTTGGGCCAAGCCGACAAAGTTTGGGCAGACAAAGATAATGCAAGAATAATTGGAGGGCGTGGTGTCAAAAAGGAAATTGAGGCAAGAATTGCTTCAATGAGAAAGCAAATTGAGGCTTCGGACTCTGATTTTGATAAGGAAAAATTTGAAGAAAGACTGGCCAAGCTTTCCGGCGGGGTTGCAGTAATAAATGTTGGTGCAGCCACAGAAATCGAACTTAACGACAAAAAAGAAAGAGTGAAAGACGCCGTAGGAGCCACCAAAGCGGCCGTAGAGGAAGGAATTGTTCCTGGTGGGGAAACTGCATTTTTAAGAGCAAGAGAAGTTATCAAAACAATGAAATTTGCAAAAGGAGACGAGCAAATTGGTGCAGACATTGTTTGGGAATCTTTGCAGGAACCAATTGAATGGCTGGCAAAAAATGCCGGAGATGATGAGCTTAAGGTTGTTGTTAAAGTTGAGTCTCATAAAGACAAGGATTATGGTTATAACGCGCTAACCGGCGAATTTGGTTCAATGACAAAAATGGGTATTATTGATCCTGTAAAAGTTACAAGAAGTGCCCTCCAAAACGCAGCCAGCGTTGCCATGATGGTTTTAACCACAGAAGGTTTGGTTTGCGATCTACCACTCAAAGAAGATAAAACTCCAGCTATGCCGAGCGGTATGGATTATTAATTAATCTTAGATTTACGTTCTCTTTAACACGCGCTAATTCCTTAATTTTGTTTGGATGTTTTATATAAGCTTCTATTTCTCGAATTAAACTCCAAACTGAATCTTTTCTCGCTGTAGATAAGTGCCAGAAGTCTTTATTATTTTTCATGCCATTTGACTGAGTATACCCAGCCCCTTTGCTTATAATTGGATAAGGTGTTTGTATTCCATATTTCAATAAGTTTTCCCAAATTTGAATAATAATATTTTTTTGTTGGGATCCAATTTCATATAAACCAAAACCGACTTTATTTTTAGGTTTGCCTTTTCGAATTAAAAAACTACCTTCAGCGTCTGAATATCCAGCAAGGAAAGAAAAAAATAATTGCTTGTTTTTCTGTATCCATTGAGGTATTTCATCTTGCTTAGGGATTAAAAAGTTAAATGATCGATTAACAAGAAATACAATGTTCCATTTTGGAATTTTAAATTTATGGTCAACATACTTAACGACTTTTGGAGTGGAATACTTTGAAAATAGCCGTTTAATTAATCTGATTTGAGCAAAAATAGTTGTTGAACAGCGCACTTGAGTTACACTTACTCGCTTTATTATGTTTAAATCACCAAGCCTAAAACCGATTATATATGCTTTTTCAATTAAATTACCAGAAAAATCA
>JBBTZE010000066.1:0-5750 GCA_038061545.1 Patescibacteria group bacterium
CAATAAGCATGTAAGCCACCTTTTCCATTTGCGCGTCGCGGAACTTTCCACCAAGAGTTTCATTCCTTTCGTCAACTTCCACGCGAATTCCATTGCCTTTTAATATTTTTGCAATTCTTTGGGCATAATCAAGATTCCTCTCAGTTATGGGCAGCAGCTTGACTTGGACGGGCGTTAGCCATGTTGGAAAATTGCCTCCAAAATGCTCTATCAAAAACCCAATAAAGCGCTCGTGCGATCCTAGTGGGGCTCTGTGGATAATTACAGGAGTTTTTTCGGTTCCATCATTGTCAATATACTTAAGTTCAAACCTCTCCCCCATAAATAAATCAATTTGATTTGTAGAAATTCCGAATTCACGTCCAACGGATGACTTAATTATAAAGTCAATTTTTGGACCGTAAAAAGCGGCATTCCCAATTTGTTCAACCATCGGAATATTCACTTTTTTGACAGCCTCACGCATTAATTTCTCTGCTTTTTCCCACATTTTTTCATCGCCATGATATTTCTTTTTGTTTTTGGGATCCCGTAATGATAGCTCAAGGTGATAATCGGTAATACCTAACGCTTTGTAATAATATTCGTGCAGTTTCATTACCTGTACAAATTCGTCAACCGCTTGTTCTTCTGCACAGTAAATATGCGAGTCGTTTTGAGTGAATCCTCTGACTCTCATCATGCCAAAAAGTTCCCCGGAAGATTCATACCTGTAGCAAGTTCCATATTCGGCAAGCCTTAGCGGAAGATCTTTATAGCTTTTTTGGCTATTTTTAAAAATCATATGATGGTGAGGGCAGTTCATTGGTTTAAGATAATATTCTTCATTATTATCAAGCTTCATTGGAGGGTACATGTCATTCTTGTAATAAGGCAAGTGCCCCGACGTGTAGTAAAGACCGGACTTTGTAATATTTGGAGTTGTCACTCTTTTATAGCCCCATTCGTCCTCAGTTTCCTTTGCCCAATTTTCTATTTCTTCTTTAATAATATTTCCCTTGGGAAGCCAGAGAATAAGTCCAGGTCCAATCTCTTCACTTACAGCAAAAAGTTCCATTTCACGACCAATTTTTCTATGATCATGGAGTTTGGCCTTTTCTAAATTTGCTAAGTGTTCATCAAGTTCTTTTTGTGTCGGGAAAATTGTGCCGTAAATGCGTGTAAGCATTTTGTTTTTTTCTGATCCTCTCCAATAGGCTCCCGCAACGGAAAGAAGTTTAAAGTGTTTAAGCTCCTTGGAAGGATTTTCAACATGTCCTCCACGGCAAAGATCTGAATAGTTGCCGGACTTATAGAATGTAAGTTTTTTGCTTTCCCCTGCAAATTCTTCGATTAGTTCAATTTTATATTCATTTCCAATGTAAGCCTCTTTTGCCTCTTTCTCAGTAACTTCGCTTTTCTCAAACCCGTTCCAGGATTTAACCAGCTCGTGCATCTTCTTCTCAATTTTGGGGAAATCAACTTCCGCAATTTTTATACTTCCGAAGTCAAAGTCATAGTAAAAACCATTTTCAATTGCAGGCCCTATTGTTCTTAAAGTTTCCGGCCAAAGTTCCATTACAGCAGCAGCTAAAAGATGGGCACAAGAATGACGAAGATTATCCATTAAGGAGATTATATCTTTTTTCCGTACTTTTTGTCGACTTGTGATTTAACCCAATCGTAATGAATTTTGACGGCGTCGACAAGTTTCCATTTTGGTCTCCAGACTGTGGTATAAATTTGGGAATTGGAAAAGTTTCTTGACTGCACCCCTACAGGGCCTTTGATATGCTTAATTTTAAGTTTTTTGCCGGAAGCCTTTATAACATCCATTGCAAGTTCATTTACCGTCACATATTCGTCACTTCCCAAGTTGGTTGGAGTTGAAATGTTGGATTTTACTAGTGCTCTGATTGCGGCAATAAGGTCATCGATGTAAGTGAATGACCTTACAGCGCATCCATTGCCCCAGACCTCAAGGAATCCTTTTTGAGGTGCCATTGCCGCCTTCCTGCATAAATCATCAGCTGCTTTTGGCTTTAACCCCTCCCAAGTGCCTTCGGGGCCAAACGTGGTCTGGAAACGGGCAATTCTGGTTTTAATACCGTATTTTCTGCCATATGCCAAAACCAAACGTTCTGAATAAAGTTTTTCCCAGCCGTATTCGTTATCAGGGAATGCCGGATAAACATCCTTTTCCTTAATTACTTTGGAGCCAACCGGCATGTCCCGGTAAACACACACGGAAGAAGAATAAAAGTATTTCTAAACTTTAGCCTTTACTGCTTCGTCAATCATGTAGGCATTAATGAGCACATTGTTGTACATCATTTCAGTTTCTTTGGGTACCATGTAGCCTACTCCGCCGCGGTCAGCTGCAAGTTGATAGACTTCGTCGAAGCCTCCACGAATTTTTAGGGCTTTGGCACAGTTTTTCTTTTCCCGCAAGTCCAAGAGCATAAACTCATCTGCTACGGATTTACTGAAGTCCGGCTTTTTAATGTCCACCCCACGGACAAAATAACCTTCTTTTTTAAGCTGTCTTACTAAATGAGTGCCAATAAATCCTCCCGCTCCGCAACCCAACGCTTTCTTCATAGTGCTAATGTATCTTTTTGAAGTAACTAAGTCAAACTAAGCTCTTTTTTGAAGGTTCTTTTGTTTTCTGGCTTCCACTTCATCCAGAATAATTTTTCTAAGTCTAATTGATTTTGGAGTAACCTCAACTAATTCAGTGTCATCAATATATTCAAGCGCATCTTCCAAGTCCATGACTCTTGGAGTGTTAAAATGCTCGGCACCGCCATCTCCTTTACTTCTCATATTACTTAATTTCTTTTCTTTACAAACGTTAACTCGGAGGTCGCCCGCACGCGCATTTTGGCCGACAATTTGGCCTTTATAAACTTTTACAGCTGCTCCAATAAAGAGCTCTCCCTGATCCTGAACACCGGTAAGTCCATAAAGTCTTGTTTCACCGGTTTCATATGCAACTAAAGATCCGCGATCTCGCTCTCTTTGAAATCCATCGTCCTTTTCAAAGTCCAAAAATGCGGAGTTAATTATTCCCATTCCCTTTGTGTCTGTAATAAATTCACTTCTGTAGCCAATAAACTCTTTTGTGGCAATCGTAAACTCCAAATAAGTAGTTCCGTCAGTTGTGTCCATATTGTCCATTTTTGCGTGTCTTTGGCCCATTTTATTAATTACGATGCCTGAGGATACTTCCGGAACCTCAATATAAACTTTTTCAAAAGGAGTTAGTTTTACTCCGTCAACAATTTTATTGATAACATTAGGTCGTGAAACTTGGAATTCATAACCTTCGCGTCTCATTCTTTCAATAAAAATTGCCAAATGCAGCTCTCCCCGTCCCATTACAGTCCAGGTTCCATCTACATTGTCCTGCACTCTTAAGGCAACATCTGTTTCCAGCTCTTTAAAAAGCCTGGCTCTAAGTTGGCTAGAGGTTTTGAATTCTCCCTCATGTCCGCCAAACGGAGATCCGTTAACCATAAAAAGCATTTTGACTGTTGGCTCCTCGATGGTTAGAAGTGGCAAGGCTGCTGGAACTTGCGGATCTGTAAGAGTTTCTCCAATATTGGCCTCAGGTGCTCCAGTTACGGCAACAATGTCACCCGCAACAGCTTCTTCAACTTCAATTTTACCAAGTCCCTTAAAAGTCGAAAGTGAAGTAATTTTATGGGAAGAAAGAGTACCTTCACGGTTAATCAAAACAACGTCCTGTCCAAGCTTAAGATTGCCTGCGTGAATGGTTCCGATCGCGATTCTGCCTTTGTAGCTGTCTTTTCCAATAGAGCTAACCCTCATTTGAAATGGTTTGTCTGGGAATGCGCGCGGAGCTGGAATATATCTTAAGATTTCATCAAAAATTGGGGTTATGTCCTTCATATCGCCCAAATTAGGTGTGATTCCTGCTTTTCCATCCCTGCCAGATGCATAAATTGTCGGGAAAAATGCTGTTTCTTCATTTGCGCCCATTTCAACAAACAAATCAAAAGTTTTGCCTTGGACCCATTCACTTCTTGCTCCCTTTTTGTCAATTTTATTGACAACAACTATAACTTTAAGACCCATTTTCAAGGCTTCCCTGAGTACAAATCTGGTTTGTGGCATGGGTCCTTCTTTGGCGTCAACCAAAAGGAGTGCTCCGTCTGCCATGGAAAGCACGCGTTCAACTTCTCCGCCAAAGTCGGCATGCCCGGGAGTATCGATAATATTAATTTTTACACCTTTGTACTCTACTGAAGCATTTTTGGAGAATATTGTAATTCCGCGCTCGCGCTCAAGCTCATTGCTGTCCATGATCATTTCCTCATCCTGTTGTT
Source organism: Patescibacteria group bacterium (assembly GCA_038061545.1). Classification (GTDB taxonomy): domain Bacteria; phylum Patescibacteriota; class Microgenomatia; order UBA8517; family UBA8517; genus JBBTZE01. The sequence continues at coordinate 4,332 of JBBTZE010000066.1, forward strand.
CTTTGTTGAGGACTGTATGTGATTGGCGCAAAAGTGCGTCCACAAGTGTGGTTTTACCGTGGTCAACGTGCGCAATAATAGCAATGTTCCTGATATCCATAATTAGAAGACTTTTGAGGTCTACCCCATAATTATACACTTAAATAGCAATTTTAACTAGAGTGGACCCAGGGAGAATCGAACTCCCGTCCTGTGACTGCCAGCCACATGTCCTGCCATTGAACGACGGGCCCCAGAGAGATATGATTATATCATCAAAATATGAACTTTATCCACGTCTTGATCCTCTCAATTGTAGAAGGAATAACTGAATTTTTACCAATTTCCTCCACTGGTCATTTGATTCTTGCCTCAAAACTTCTTTCTATTACGCCATCTGACTTTAGCAAGACTTTTGATATTGGAATCCAACTTGGGGCAATTATGGCAGTTGTAGTTCTTTACTACAAAAAGTTTATTCACGGCTCTGAGATTTATAAAAAACTTTTGGTTGCTTTTATCCCAAGCGCATTGGTGGGACTAGTACTTTATCCTTTTATCAAAGGCTTTCTTCTTGGGAGTTCAACTATCACCCTTTTATCGCTTTTTCTGGGAGGCTTGATTCTTATTTTTTATAAAGGCAGAAATGACGGAATGGAAAGAATTGGCTACAAAGAAGCCCTTAAAATCGGCATTTTCCAGTCAATTTCTGTTGTTCCGGGAGTTTCAAGAGCGGCAGCGACAATACTCGGTGGAATGTTTTCCGGACTTTCAAGAAAAGCGTCGGTTGAGTTTTCTTTCCTTTTGGCTGTGCCAACTATGCTTGGGGCAACCGCTCTCGATATTTATAAAAGCCGAGGCACTTTATCTTCGGGTGATTTGGGAACACTGGTTTTGGGCATGGCGCTTTCTTTTGTATTTGCAGCCATTGCGGTTAAATTCCTGATCGGATACGTCAAAAAACATGATTTTACCGTCTTTGGAGTTTATAGAATCATCCTCGCTGTGCTTTTTTATCTTTTTGTGAAGTAACCTTTTGTGGACGATGCAGGGATTGAGCCTGCGACCTCTTTTACGTCAAAAAAGCGCTCTACCACTGAGCTAATCGTCCGTAGATTGTATTATATCAAATAGCCTACCCTTGAGATAGATTCTCCAGAAGTTTGTTTGGAGAGCAATTTTCGCAAATTGCATCCCAAAAAACCTGGCCCATGTGGTCTTTTTCGTACTTTAATAGTTTTGGACTTTTCCCGGAACAAAGTGTGCATGATTGTTCAACACCTTTTGCTGAGTTGAATTCATAGTAAATAGTTACATGCGATATTTCTGAATGGCAATCAACAAGTTTCCCCATATAAATATCAAGTTCTTTTCTAAATGTTTGCGGTTTTATGTTTAATTCCTTTTCCATACAAGAAAAAACCTCTCGTGGTGAGAGGT
>JBBTZE010000067.1:0-6356 GCA_038061545.1 Patescibacteria group bacterium
CTGGCAACCTATCTATTTCTATTAGTTGAGAAAAATAAATACTATATAATCGCTTCAGCTTTTAGTTTTATACTTTCATTTTACAGTTACAATTCCTTTAGAATAATTATTCCCGTTTGGGCAATCTCTCTTTTAATTTATAAGTTTGGATTTGTACGAAAATATTTCATTGTTTCATTAATTTCATTATTATTATTTTTACTAAGTCTAATTCCAGTTTATAGACTGTATAAATATGATTCCGGAGGGGCACGGTTTGCCCAAGTTGAAATAAAAAGCAAAACTGATTTTGTAAAAAATTATATTTCTCATTTTTCACCTGATTTTCTCTTTCTAAAAGGCGATACTAACCCCAGGAGTCAAATTCCCGGACATGGTCAACTTTATTTATTTGAATTTCCACTTCTTCTATTGGGTTTGATGGTAATCTTGAGGAGTAAAAAGTTTGAATTTTTTCTTCCACTGATTCTTCTTCTACTGGCACCAATTCCGGCAGCTCTCACTCGGGAATCTCCTCATGCCCTTAGATCTCTTTTAGCGGCTCCTTCGTTCGCAATAATTTCAGCATTAGGAGTAAATTTTTTAAGTGAGAATATCAAAAGGTTTGGAAAAATTATTATCTTGATTGCAGTTACCGCATATTGTTTATCATTTGAATCATATGCGATGGACTTTTTTAATAAGTATTCAATGGAGACCGCCTCAGCTTGGCAACGCGAATATAAGGACATCTTTACTATGCAAAAAAGTGGTATTGTTACCGACAAATATGCCCAGCCTTATATTTTTGCTCTTTACTATCAAAAATATGACCCTCAGAAATTTAGATCAACTGTAAAATATAACCCTGTAGATAAATGGGGATTTTCCTTGGTTTCCTCGTTTGGGGATTACAAATTTAATAAATGAAAAAGATAAAGATCCTCCTTTTTGCAGGCATTTTAATTCTAGCATTGGTTCTTCGGTTTTACAAACTTGGCGAGGTTCCACCATCAATAAGTTGGGATGAGGCTGCTGTTGGTTACAACGCTTGGACGATTCTACATTGGGGCAAAGATGAATGGGGCAGGAGTCTTCCGCTTTCATTTAAATCATTTGAGGACGATAAGCACCCCCTGCATATTTATTTGACTGTTCCAACCATTAAAGTTTTTGGACTTAATGAAATGGGAGTCAGAGCTTCCTCTGCAATATTTGGTGTATTAAATGTAGTTGTCATATTTTTTCTTGCAAAAATAATTTTTGATAATAATTGGGTTGGCTTAATTGCTTCATTAATATTGGCAATATCGCCTTACAATATCCATTTTTCCAGATTTAATCATGAATTAAATTTCGTCCTTTTTTTCTTTATGCTGGGACTTTATCTTCTTTTGGAAGGAATAGAAAAGAAGAATTACTTGATAGTTTTGGGATTTGCGAGCTTAGGAATTGATCTTTTAGGCTACCATAGCGCTAAAGCAGTTGTCCCGCCCGTTGTAATTTTAGCAACAATTCTTTATTTCAAAGATCTTTTAAAAGTTAAAAAGTATTTTTTATTGGGAATTTTGGCTTTCTCGTTTTTTGTAAGTCTTCTTTTTATAGAACCCGCACTTCTTGGTGGAGCAAGGCTTAAGCAAACATCATCCCCCCAAGAGCGAACTTTTCATGCTGTGAAGGATAAATATTTAAAGCATTTTACATATGATTTCCTTTTTGTGAGAGGAGACACCAATGCCAGACTTTCCTCCCAAACTGGTACTTTTTATAAATCAGATATGTTTTTTTTGGCTTTGGGAGTTTTAGCGTTGGGGTGGGGAATATTAAAAGGAAGGAAGGAATATCTAATAATACTGATTTGGGCCCTCCTTGCCCCAATTCCATCCAGTATTACAAGTGAAGCTCCACACATAGCTCGTGCAATGTTTATGACTGGCAGTTGGCATCTGATTATAGCCTTAGGAATTTATACAATTTTGAAAGTATTTAAGAATAGATATTTGAAAGTTGTGGTTGGTTTAATAATAATTGGGATATTGGGAGCATCTCTTATTAAATATTGGCGGGGTTATTTTAGTGAGTACAGAAATAGATATGCAATCGAATGGCAGTACGGCATAAAGCAAATTGTTGGCTACGTTGATGCTCATCCCGAATACGATGAAGTTTATATGACAGCGGAAAGGCAGCAACCCTATATTTTCTATCTTTTTTACCTCCAAACGCCGCTCTCGACATATTTACGAACCGTTAGCTATAACGAGACTCACTCACGTTCAGCAAGCACTGTGAGGTCCTATTCAAAGTTCCATTTTGGGCTCTGGGACGTAGTTGAAAGTCCTCCAATTTCTCATGTTTTGTATGTTGTTACCCCTTCTGATTACACCGGACTTAGGCACAAACTTTCGTTTGACACCGTTTACACTGTAAAATACCCAAATGGGCTTGATGCCTATTTCCTGGTAACGGCAAAAAGTACTTTCGATCAATGATGAAACTATCTGTAGTATTGGCGGCAAGAAATGAAGAAGAAAATATTGGAAGATGCCTTGATTCAGTCAAGGGTGTTGCTGATGAAATTATAGTTGTAGACGAATATTCAACAGATAAGACTGTTGAAATTGCTAAAAAATATGGGGCGAAAGTATTCCTTGAGCCACACCATGACAATTTCCATGTAACAAAGCAAAAGGCATTAGAAAAGGCTACGGGGGAATGGATTCTCCAACTTGATGCAGACGAAGTTGTGACACCGGAGCTTGCAAAGGAAATCAAATTAGTGATCAGTGAACAGTCAACAGTGTACAGTGTCAAAACAAATAAACTATTCCAACGCCACCAACGGTCAATTGAAGAACGCGATGGCAAAATAGGAAAGGAAACAGGGGAAATTGTTGGCTACTTTATTCCAAGAAGAAACATATTTTTGGGTAAACCCTTAATTCACGCAGGAGTGTATCCTGACCCTGCAATTCGACTTGTCAAAAATGGTAAAGCCAAATTTCCGGCAGAAAGTGTTCATGAAATAATGCAACTAGATGGTGAAGTCTCTTGGCTTTCAAATGACATGTTGCACTATGACTCCCCAACATTTGAAAGATATCTTACGCGTCTAAATCGTTACACTGATTTACAAGCTCAAGAATTGAAGAAAAACCATATTCCAAAAAATTTGTGGAGTTTTTTACGGTTCACTGTTCACCGTCCACTGTTCACGTTTTTCAATTTATACATTCGTCACAAAGGTTTCCTTGACGGTATGCGCGGATTTGTTTGGTCACTTTTTTCTTCACTCCACTTTCCAATTGCCTATTTTAAATATTGGACAGAAACCACCTTTAAAGGGTGACCCTTGAAAGGTGTACATAGTATTAATCAATCGCGATATTTCCGAGAACTAATTTATCGTCTTGTTTATATTTTTCCACGAAATTCTTATAGGAATTGATTTTTTTGAACTCGATTCCAACTCTATTGTTAAACTGGTTAAGTATAAAATCTGGTCTTAGCCATGAAGTTTTTCTTAATCCCAAATACTCAGAGTATGAAGAATATGCTGAAATTATATCCACTGAAGATCCTGATGGGTTCAGATGGATATATCTACTAAGGTGTAACAGATATTGTTCATCTGTAACCAAAACCGCTCTATATATTCCCTGGAACAAACTACCAACGCGATCATATTTTTTATTAAAGTACATTGAATACCTTGTAATAAGTGACATCATAAAACTTTTTAGTGAATCTTTATCGTTCTGCTTTATAAGTAAATGAAAATGATTTGGCATTAAACAAAAAGCTAATAACTCAATTTTGTATTGAAAATTTTTAGGAATTCGAGGCAGGCCTTTAAAGGGTGACCCTTGCAAGGTAAAAGTCTTTATTACATCATCTCTTTTTGGAGGTTCGGAAAGGGAGTATTTTAAGTAACTTAGAAAGACTTTATAGTCTTGTTCGTTCTCAAAGATTGTTCGTTTTTCTACTCCGCGGTTGTATATATGATAATATCCACCCTCTACATATATTTTTCTAGAATTTTTTCTAGGCATGCATTTATATTACCTTTAAAGGGTGACCCTTGCAAGGTTAAAATAAATGGATTTTAGATGTAGAATTGCTATATGAAAGTTGCTATTGATTCTGGGCCTCTAAAAACAGGTCATTCGGTAAGAGGAATTGGGGCTCACACCAGAGAACTTATATTTTCATTAAAAAATTATGTTAGTGGAAATATTGATATTTCTATAGAAGTATTCAAGAAAACTCCCGACTTTCAGTCGGGAGATGAATTGAACGCTTATATGTCATCCTCTTTAAGAGGAAACCGCGGACTTAAGTCCGCGGAGGATGTCATTGAATCATTTGATTTTCTTTCTGCTAAACCCAGCAAATTATCAAGCTATGATGTTATTCATTACACTTCATTTCACCCATATTTTCTAAGTTTACCTTTTAAAAAACCTGCATCTAAAGTCATTTTGACAATTCATGATCTAATTCCACTTATTTATCCCCACCACTATGCGCCCGGAGTTAGGGGTAGAATCAGATTTTTAGTAAACAAATTTTTGATTATGAAGAATGTAGACAAAATAATTACGATAACTGAGACTTCCAAAAAAGATATTTGTAGATTCCTTGGGGTTAAGGCATCGATGGTTGAAGTTATATATATCGCCCCGCCAAAAGAAATAACAGAATCAAAAATAACTTTAGGCCGTCTCGACGATGTAAAGAAAAAATATAATCTGCCTGAAAAATTTGCAATGTACCTGGGGGACGTAAATTACAACAAAAATATTCCCACACTAGTCGAGGCATGCAAAATTGCCAATATTCCTTTGGTTATAGTCGGAAAGCAGGCACTTGATATTGAAGTCGGAAATGGTTTGGATACTTTAGTGGGGCCAATGGACTACATCAGATTTTTATTTGGCAAACCTCACCCTGAGACCGCGCATTATGAAGATTTGCAAAACAAATTTGTAAAATTTAAGGTTATAAGATTGGGATACCTTAGCTACAAAGATTTATCGGTTCTTTTTAAACTTGCCAGCGTTTATGTTCAGCCATCATTTTATGAAGGATTTGGTATACCACTCGTTGAAGCGTTTCATATTGGTTGTCCGGTTGTTGCGAGTCGAACACAGGCGCTTGTTGAAATTGGGGAAGGGGCGGCGCTTTTTGCTGACCCAAACAACCCAAACGATTTTGCAGCAAAAATTAATAATGTATTAAAAGACAAAATCCTTAGAAACCAGCTAATAGAGACAGGAAAGATTCAAGTAAAAAACTTTACTTGGGAAAAAGTAGCCCGTGAAACTCTGGAAGTTTACAAAAATGTTTAAGAAGATTGCTTCATATTTTTTAATTTGGCGCGTAACGCTTTTTTTTATAGCCTTTTTGTCAATCTTTTTTCTTCCAATGTTTGGAGCAAGATTCCCATATGCCGACAGGGTTCTTCAGATTACTCATCTGCCCCACTGGATTTGGGGCTTTGGCAACTTTGATGGGGTGCACTACCTTAGAATTGCCCAAGACGGCTATTTTGCTCAATATTCCCAAGCTTTCTTCCCGCTTTTTCCAATTTTAATTCGTCTTTTTTCGTTTGTATTTCCGAAAGTTCCGAATCTTGATACAAATATTTTTACCGACCCGTCCTATTTTTATTCTGGACTGATTCTTGCTAACTCGTTTTTTCTTGGTGCGCTTTATGTTTTGTATAAATTAGTGCGTATTGATTTCAAGAAGGATGTGTCATTTTTGACAATTATTTTACTTTTAGTTTTTCCAACTTCATTTTTCTTTGGAAGTATTTATACAGAAAGTTTGTTTTTACTTCTTGCCGTTACCTCAATTTATTTAATTAGGAAAGGCAATTTCTTTTGGGCAGTGATTTTGATATCACTCTCAACTGCCACTCGAATAACAGGAATATTACTTATTCCGCTTTATCTGATTGAAGTATTCAAAAGTAAGAAAAACATTAATTATATTTGGACGTTAATTATTCCCCTTGGAATTTTAGCCTATATGTATTATCTAAAAACTAATTTCAATAATCCTTTGTATTTTTTATCGAGTCAACCAATTTTTGGAGCTAGCAGATCTTCCTCTGAAATTATACTTTTACCACAAGTTATATACCGTTATCTTAAAATATTTATGACTACTAATGTGTTTACGCTACCATTTTTTAATGCATTCCTTGAGTTTGTGTTTACTCTGGTTCCATTGACATTTTTAGTTGTTTATTTTAAAAAAATAAGGTTTAGTTATTGGTTTTTTGCAATTACCATACTTTTGATAGGAACTATAACCGGAACTTTTTCATCACAGCCCAGATATGCCCTGATTCCAATGGTTTTTATTTT
>JBBTZE010000068.1:0-1776 GCA_038061545.1 Patescibacteria group bacterium
ATTTTGGCGTTTAGTAGTTGCGTCTTATATTCACCTGCGACTTTTGTCGAAAGAAAGGGGATAGCATCGCCCAGTGTCTCACAGATCGCGCCAAATGCTTTTACATGAGCTTTTAGCCATCCATGAAAGTGAGAAATATCGCTTCTGTAATTTTTATGAGACTTGGGAGAAATACCAAGGGAACTTAGGTAATAAAAAAAATCTTTTTTTGTAGAATCTAAAATATTTTGCATTGGTATAATCTAGCCTTAAGTTATACGGGTTACACTAGTTATACTATTATTAAAAGTAAATGACTGCCTGTCAAGGGTGTATTTGAGGTAGCATTTGCTAATTTGTAGATTTGATTATTTGTTTATTTCACAGTGTGTGTAGTATATTTACCGCACGTATTTTACGCAGTGTTTATATAAGTCATATAAGACATATACGACCTATAAGACTAATAATCAGTTGTTTTTGCGAAAAAAGCTGTGGCTATTTATTTTTTGCGGAGATATGCGGTAAATTAATTACCTAAAATTTTTGCGGAAATTGAGCCTATTGAGTCAATTATTGTCTATATTTAAACATATCAAATTGCCTACTGTCTCTTGATATAATTATGAAGCTTGTTTTAGCGCTTGATTGTGTATGAGTGCCAGGAATTTTTAGCTCTCTTTCGGCCCGAAGTTTAGGGCGCTATTTAAATTATAGCTTCAAGTTGCTTTTTACTTGTATCTTAATTAGAATTCTAGTATGAACTCTGCGGATAAAGCAAACCACAGGCACTTTGTGTCTGATAAATACAATACTAGCATAGTAGAAAAAAAGTGGCAAGAGAGATGGGAGAAAGAAGGCATTTATAAAGCACCTGAGCCCACCAAAGCCAAAAAGATGTACATTCTAGACATGTTCCCGTATCCATCTGCTGCTTCAATGCATGTAGGCCACCTTGAGGGTTATGTGGGCACTGACATTCTATCCAGGTACTCGCGAATGCAAGGATATCAAGTTCTTCATCCGATGGGCTGGGACGCATTCGGACTTCCTGCTGAAAACTACGCTATTAAGACTGGTATTAACCCGAACAAATTGATTCATGAGAATATTAAAACATTTAAACGTCAGCTTGATGCTTGTGGGCTTTCGTACGATTGGGATAAGGAAATAGACACAAGTTCGCCCGAATTTTATAAGTGGACTCAATGGCTATTCATTCGACTATTCAAAAAAGGCCTGGCCTATAAAAAGAAGTCTCCTGTCAATTGGTGCCCCAAGGACGAAACTGTTTTGGCTAACGAACAAGTGATCGATGGCAAATGCGAGAGGTGCGATACGCCTGTTATACAAAAAGAATTAGACCAGTGGTTTTTTAAAATCACGGCATACGCGGACCGTTTGATCTCGGGCCTTGAGAGAATCGATTGGCCGGAGGAGGTAAAAAGACAACAGATAAATTGGATAGGTAGGTCAGAAGGAATGGTTTTAGACTTTAAAGTTGTGGGTGGAAAAGAGGTTCTTAAGGTCTTTACAACACGTCCCGACACTCTCGAAAGTGTAACCTTTATAGCAGCAGCTGAGAGCATGGCTGTTTCATCAAATGAAAAGTCGGCTACCAGAGATGATAAAAAAGTTGGTAAATTTACAGGAAAATATGTTGTAAATCCCTTTACTGGCAATAAAATTCAAATTTGGGAAACAAATTATGTGGCTTCCGATTATGGAACAGGCGCGATTATGGGTCTGCCTGCATATGATGAGCGTCATATGGAATATGTCAGGAAGTATAAGATT
>JBBTZE010000069.1:0-6851 GCA_038061545.1 Patescibacteria group bacterium
GCTCAAACTTACTGCCATTAACATTAGGATTCATAATCTTCTCGTTTTTAATAAGTTCAGTTTTGGTTGTCCCTTTTATCAATCTTTTATATAAATTAAGGCTAACAAGAGCCAAGGAAGCTCCAAAAAAAGGTAAAGTTTACCTTTTTGACAAACTCCACGATGTTAAAGCCGGGACGCCTGTTGGAGGAGGGAATTTGGTTATATTTATTGTTATTGTACTTTTTGCAATTCTTTTTCCCGTTGCCCGGCGTTTGGGAGTTTATATCCAAAGTTCATATACTCTAAACGGGGAGCTTTTTGTAATGTTTTTTACATTCATCTCGTTTGGACTTTTGGGACTCCTTGACGATTTGGTCAAAATTTTTGGTAAAAAGACATCCGGTCCAATGGGACTTTGGGTAGGACTTAGAAGGTGGCAAAAGTTTAGTCTCCAGTGTGTGCTGGGAATAATAATTGGCTATTTGCTTTACCATACTTTGGGAATACATATTGTTCATGTTCCTCTATTAAATATTACTTATGATTTGGGAATGTGGTACATCCCGTTTTCGGCATTCGTGGTTATTTCATTCTCAAATGCATTTAATATTACCGACGGTTTGGACGGCTTGGCCTCCGGCCTTCTTCTCATCTGCTTGGGAGCCTTTGGAATCATCGTTGCCGGACAGCTTGATACTCCGTTATCCATGTTTATAGCTCTTTGGCTAGGGGCCCTTATTGCCTTTCTTTATTTTAATGTTTACCCGGCCAGAATTTTCCTGGGAGACGCGGGGGCTATGAGCTTTGGCGCAATGCTTGCAGTAATTGGACTTTTGACGGGAAGCATTGTGGCACTTGTTGTTATTGGAGGAATATTTGTAATTGAGATTGCGTCATCTGCAATTCAAATTTTTGGTTGGAGGTTTCTTAAGCGCCCCATTTTTCCACTAGCCCCAATTCATCACACCTTTTTGGCAATTGGCTGGGAAGAGCCCAAAATAGTAATGCGCGCCTGGCTTTTGGGCGTTTTACTGGCCATTTTTGGGTTGTGGCTAGCTACGATATAGATTAACCTGCTATGATTGTTCTGTGAAAAGGGGACGTCTTCAGAAACAGAATAAAACAGTTGACCGCAATCTACTTTTTTTGATTCTAACTTTTATTGTCCTGGGCTTAATTGCCGTTGCAGATGCTTCAGCACCGCAATCACTCAATTCCTACAACGATAAGTTTTATTTATTGAAACAACAGTCAATCTCGGCATTTATTGGCGTCGTATTACTTCTAACTGTTTCTAAAATAAACTACAAATTTTGGGAAAAAGTAGCAACTCCATTATTTTTTGTATCCATTGCACTTTTGATAATTGTGTTGATTCCCGGGGTGGGATCAAAACTTTTGGGTGCCAGGCGCTGGATTTCCGTCGGATTTATCAATTTTCAGCCAAGTGAACTTATAAAACTTGCAATGGCAATGTATTTAGCCAAAGTTGCCTCAGTCAAAAAAGGCGCAGCATCATTTTTTATTCCAATTGGAGTCGTTTTGGGGCTTATTATGCTTCAGCCGGACCTGGGGACTGCGATGATTGTGGCCATTATTGGACTATCACAAATATTTATTTCCGGAATAAATATGCTTTATTTTATGGGAGGGGGAATAGTCGGTGGAATTTTAACCTTTTTGTTAATTATTCTGTCACCGTATAGAAAAGACCGTCTCTTAACATATTTTGAAATGACCGAGGACCCACTGGGTAAAGGTTATCATATTCGGCAGGTACTATTGGGCCTTGGATCGGGGGGGCTATTTGGAGTTGGAATTGGCCAGTCACGTCAAAAATATTTGTTTTTACCGGAGGCCTCAACCGATTCAATATTTTCAATAATTTTAGAGGAGTTGGGATTTTTGGGAGGAGTCGTTTTGATCTTCATGTTTTTATATTTTATTTTTAGAGGCTTAAGAATTGTCAAAAATGCACCGGATGATTTTTCAAGAGTTTTGGCTCTCGGAATTGTCGCCTGGCTCGGCGGACAGGCATTTTTGAATATGGCAGCGATGACGGCGCTTCTTCCCCTAACGGGTATTCCACTACCATTCTTTTCGTATGGAGGATCCAGCCTAGTGATGGTTCTTGTTTCCTGCGGTATACTACTTAATATCAGTAAACACACAACCTATGGCTAATTTACCTATTGTTTTAACAGGTGGGCACGCGGGAACTGCGGGAATTGCGGTCTTAACGGAGCTAAGAAAGCTGGAAAAACTGGGGAATGCAGAGTATTTCTGGATCGGTTCAAAGGTGGCTATGGAAGGAAAATCTTCACCAACTCTTGAATCGCGGGTTTTGCCAAAACTTGGCGTAACCTTTTATCCGATAACATCAGGTAAACTCCAAACTAAATTTACAGTACACACCATTTCTTCAATGTTAAAAATTCCAGTTGGTTTTATTCAAGCATTTTTTGCGCTAGTTAAAATTAAACCCAAGGTTATCCTGTCTTTTGGAGGATTTACCTCGTTTCCTGTTGTGTTTTGGGGAAAAGTTTTTGGAATACCAGTTATTATTCACGAACAAACTGTCGCTATTGGACGCGCATTTGCCGCTTCGGTCCCATTTGCTACCAAAATTCTTTTGGCAAGGGATGAGAGTAAAAAGTATATTGCAGGAAGAAATGCCGAAGTTGTTGGAAATCCATTGATGCCGGAAATTTTATCCATAAAGCAAAAAACATGGATGCCACGCTTCCCCACACTTCTTGTTATTGGTGGTTCACGAGGATCCAGTTTTTTAAACGAATTAATGAGAGCCATTGTAAAAGATCTTCTGACACTTGTGAATATTATTCATTTAACAGGCGAGGAAGATTATAAATCTCAATCAATCTTCAGAGAATCGCTTGATGTAAATCTTAGAAATAAATATGCATTATATCCAAATGTTGATTCGGACAAAATGGGGAATTTGTATCAGAATGTGGATATTGTGATCGCCCGCTCAGGTGCAAATACAGTAAGTGAGCTAATTTACGCCAAAATTCCTACAATTTTTATTCCTCTCCCGAGAACTTATTTGGATGAGCAAGTTAAAAATGCAAAATATGCAGAGAACTATGGTTTGGGAGTTGCTTTAGCCGAAAATGAAGCGACTGATTCCCGACTGATTGCGGAAATTAAAAATCTAATAAAAAACCGGAATAAGATATATAAAAATCTAAAAGGAAAAATTAGCCCTGATGTGGATGCCTCAAAGAAAATTGCTGCAATCGTATCGGTTTATTGTTAAAAAAATATTAATAGTTTTTTTGACACTTTTAATTATTACTATCCTTGTGGGTACAGTATTTGCATCATTATTGATTAAGGTCAAAAAAATTGAATGCAATAGCCAGTACAGCGTTTGTTCAAAAGAAATTAATGAGCAAATATCAAAATATGAGGGAAAATCTTTGTTTTTGGTAAAAAGGAAAATAAAACATTTTTTAAGCAGCGAAAAATCTGTAACCGGATATACTTTTCAATATCAATTTCCCAATACTTTAAAAATTGATTTGTTGATCCAAAAACCGTCATTTTGTATTAAAACACCCGATAAATATTTGTTAATTTCTGATTCAGGTCAAATACTGTCTGAAAGTAACGAGTGCAATTTGCCAAAAGTAAATTCAGAAACTGTAAATAAAAACATTGGCGATAATATCGACGATTTGAATTTGTTTGCCTTAAAGATAATGCAGGGAGTTTATGAAATGTATCAGGTGAGTGAGGGTAAGGTGCACGAAAATACTTTAACAGTTGAACTAAACCGGAGTCTTACGGTATTATTTCCGGTAAGCGTCAGTGACCCTGCAGTGATAATTGGTGCGCTAAGGCTAATAATAACTAAAATTGAATCTGAAGGTTCAAACTTTCACGAGATCGACTTGCGTTTTGAGAACCCTGTATTAAGATAGAGACTGGACTAACATATGCAAAAAACAAGAATTATTGCCGGAGTTGAACTTGGTTCATCCAAAGTAACAACGTTGGTTGCACAGGTTAACGAAGATCCGGTCAATCTTGAAACTTCGATTAATGTTGTTGGTGCTTCATCATTTGAATCAAAAGGAATAAAAAAGGGACAAATAGTTGATATTGAAGAGGCAGTTGAGTCAATAATTGCATCTGTGGAAGGCGCAGAAAGAATGGCGGGGTATAACCTGGAAAAGGCATACATTGCCTTGGGGGGCGCGCACGTTAGAAGTCAGAATTCGCACGGGGTTGTGGCGGTATCTGACCCACAGGGAGAAATAACTGTAAATGACGTTGACCGCGCGGTTGAGGCCGCCTCTGCAATTTCGCTGCCCACGTCACGCGAGGTTGTACATGTTCTTTCGCGCGACTTCGTGGTCGATGGGGAGACGGGTGTCAAAGATCCAATTGGAATGAGTGGCGTTAGACTCGAGGTTGATACTCATATAATTACTGCAGCCACAAGCACAATGAAGAACCTTCGAAAAGCCGTTAATGAAGTTGGAATTCAGATCGAAGATTTAGTTTTTTCCGGACTTGCATCGGCTGAGGCAGTTGTTTCGGGAACGGAGAAAGAATTGGGTTGTGTTTTAATTGATATTGGTGGAGGAACTACCTCAGTTGCTGTTTTTATGGATGGATCACTGACATATTCTGGTGTTATACCGGTTGGCGCCCGCAATGTTACAAATGATTTGGCAATTGGACTTAGAGTTTCCCTGGAGACCGCAGAAAAAATAAAATTAGTTTTGTCTGCTAAAAAGAAAAAAGAGGAAGATATGTCAGATGAAGTGGACTTAAGCACAATGGGCGTTACCGAGGTCAAAAAGATATCCAAAAAGACACTGCTCGAGGGAATTATAAGGCCACGCTTAAATGAAATATTTACAATGGTGAGACTTGAACTTGAGCGGGAAGGGATTATAAATAGAATTCCTGCAGGAGCCATTGTAACAGGCGGAGGCTCAGAAACAGTCGGAGTGGCCGATTCTGCTAAAAGAATGTTGTCTTTACCGGTAAGAATTGGCGTGCCCCGTGGAGTGGGTGGTTTGATTGACGATATTATAACTCCTTCGTTTGCAACTCCAGTTGGACTGTTGATTTATGGAGCAAAACATTTACCCAATGAGAACTTGACAAGATTCGGAAAAAAGATAAAACTACCTTCAATGGGCTTTCTGGGAAAAATTATTGATTCTATTCGAGATCTTCTGCCTTGAGTTTTACCTCTGCCCACGTTACAATCCTGCTACATGTTTCAAACTTTCTTTTGAAAAGAAAGTTTGGCAAAGAAATAACACAAAAAAAGAATGGCACTTGTTAAACCTGATAGCGCCCGAATCGCAAAAATAAAAGTTATTGGTGTTGGCGGTGGTGGAGGAAATGCAATTACCTCAATGATTGACTCGGGTATCATTACCGGTGTTGAATTTATTGCAATTAACACCGACGCTCAGGTTCTTTTGGCCTCCCGTGCCCCAACCAAACTCCAAATTGGCGAAAAACTTACAAAAGGATTGGGAGTTGGGGGTAACCCGGACATTGGAGCACAAGCTGCAGAGGAATCAATGGAAAAAATTAAAGAACTTTTGATCGATTCAAACATGGTGTTTGTTACTGCAGGTATGGGCGGAGGAACGGGAACGGGGGCCGCGCCGGTTATTGCAAGACTTGCCAAGGAAACGGGAGCCCTGACTGTTGCAATTGTCACAAAACCGTTTGCTTTTGAAGGTACAAGGCGAGCTGTTGCCGCTGAGGAAGGAATAGAAAAACTTAAGGAAGCTACTGACACTTTGATTGTTGTTCCAAACCAAAGGCTGATGGACGTTATTGACCGCAAAATGACACTTGTTGAAGCGTTTAAAGTGGTTGATTCGGTATTGGGCCAGGCTGTTGGTGGAATAGCCGACATTATTACAACGGCTGGTCTTGTAAACGTCGATTTTGCTGATGTTAAAACAATTATGAAAGACGCAGGAACCGCTCTTCTTGGGATTGGAACAGGGGTTGGTGAAAATCGTGCCCAAATGGCAGCGCGCGCGGCTGTATCCTCCCCACTTCTTGATATTTCCATTGAGGGAGCACGGGGGGTGTTATTTAATATCGCAGGCGGCAACGACCTGACAATGTTCGAGGTGGATGAAGCTGCGCGAATTATCTCGGGGGCCGCCGACCCCGATGCAAATGTAATTTTTGGGGCCGTGATTAAAGAGGATTTGTCAGACCAGGTACGAATTACAGTAATAGCTACGGGTTTTGATGAAACAAGAGCGCGTCTTGCTCAAATGAGTAAGTCAAGTGATCAAAAACCGGTAGTTCAGGGCGTTGTAAGCGAGCCAATTGCCCACAAAATTGATGAGTATGAGGAGGAAGAAAGAAAAACCGACTCTGATGATGATTCGAGTGGGAAAGATGAGGATGTTTTTGGAGAAAAGTTTGAAATTCCGGCATTCCTTCGTAAAATACATTAAAAATAGCTTCTTTTTAGGTCCTGTGATTCTATGGTAATATATCCACATATGGCCAAAAGTAAGCCCTATTTTGACGAAGTTGACCTCAAAGTTAATTTTCCTGAAATGGAAAAGAAGCTTGTATCTGAGTGGTATCAGCCCAAGGCTGACCGGCCTCAGGTCGGTAAAAAGAGTGTAATTGATAAATATCTTTCCAAGAATAAAAACTCCAAAAAGTACTTCTCATTCATGGATGGCCCGATCACCGCCAATAATCCAATGGGTGTTCACCATGCTTGGGGGAGAGCATATAAAGACTTATGGCAAAGGTTTAAAACCATGCAGGGTTATAAGCAAAGATATCAAAACGGCTTTGATTGTCAGGGGCTTTGGGTAGAAGTCGAGGTAGAA
>JBBTZE010000070.1:0-1942 GCA_038061545.1 Patescibacteria group bacterium
ATATGCTCCTGATTCAAAATAAGAAAATCCAAACTTCTCACAAAGTATTCTTGCTTGAGTTCCTTTGCCTGACCCTTGAGGTCCTAGAAGAATAATATTCATAATTATCTAATGAGGGTATCGTATTTGCCCATAACAAGCTCGCCCTCCATTTCGCGGATTACCTCAAGAGCAACGGAAACTACGATCAAAACTGAGGTTCCCCCAATTGCTAAGTTAGAAGCTCCAACAAAGTTTTGGAAAAATGATGGTAGAACGGCAATGAATCCCAAAAAAAGTCCTCCCACGATTGTGATGCGTGAGAGAACAAATGAAAGATATTTTACGGTTTCTTTTCCCGGCCTGATGCCAGGAATAAATCCTCCGCCTTTTTGTAAATTTTCGGCAATTTTTTCCGGGTTAAAAACAACGGCTGTATAAAAATAAGTAAAACCAAAAACCAGAAGGAAATAAAAGATGTTGTAAGTTGCCGATTGTGGATTAAAGAATGTTGTAAGTCCTCTTGCAATACCTGCAACCGCGGGGTTATTTACCCCTGCCAAAAACTGTCCCAAAAGAGATGGCAAAAGTACCAAAGAAACTGCAAAAATTATTGGAATAACACCTGCTTGGTTAAGACGGAGGGGCAAGTATGAGCTTTCGGTAAGCCCACTTTGGAGCCTTCTTTTTGCATAATGAATCGGGATTTGGCGGGCCGACTCCGAAACAAAAATAACAAGTCCGACAACAACAATGGCAAGTACAAGGAAAATTATTACTTTTAGGATGTCTTGCGACTGAAAGACTGTTGCCGACTGGCCAAATACAACCGGCAAGCGTGCCACAATCCCTGAGAAAATCAATATCGAAACTCCGTTTTTGAACCCATATTCGGTAATAAGCTCCCCCAACCAAACGGCCAAGACGGTGCCTGCCGTCATTGTGATGACGAGGGAAAGTAGGGCAATTGGAGAAAGGCTTGAAATTACATTCTGGTTTCTGAGAAGTGAGTACATTCCAAATGCTTGAAGGGCGGCCAAGGGAACCGTAACAAGTCTTGTGTACTGATTAATTTTTTCCTGACCATATTCGCCCTCTTTTTGCAGTGCTTCGATTGATGGAATCACATATCCCAATAGCTGGAAGATGATGGAAGCATTGATGTAGGGGTTTAAGCCCAATGCCAGAATAGAAAAGTTAGCCAGGGTTCCACCGGAAAATACGTCTAGAAGGGAAAGAAGTGGGCTTCCTGCAAAAAGTGCGGAAAGAGTAGTGCGATCAATTCCTGAGGCAGGAATGTGAGCTGCGAGCCTGAAAACGACAAGAATTAAACCTGTGATAATTAATTTCTTGCGGACAGAGGGCGACTTCCAAACTTTAGAAAAAAACTGGGAAATTTTATTTAACATATCTGAATGCCTAGTATAGCTCAATCAGCGTTTCAAAAATAGGGTTTATCGCACATAAACCTATTTTTTGAAGATTACTTAATGGAAACATCATATTCATTTCTTTGCTCGCCCAAATAAATGAATCAAAGAAAGTGCGCGCTAGTGTTCATCAGCCATTTCCTCATTTCGCTCATACTTTGTTTGCAGGACTCCTCCTTGCGTCAAGCGCAGGGTCAGACATCTGCAAACTTTGAATGAATTCGCTCACTCAGTCAAGGCTTCTTCACACACGCTTAAGTTAATACACGGAATACTAAAAAAAACGATCTTGGCCACTTCTGTTCAGAAAGTGGTAAGTCTACTTTTTCAATATGATTGAAAAAGATCTTGCCACTCAGCTTTTCCTGAATCTTCGTGGTAAAATAACTATATGTCGTTGATAGTTGTTGGCAAACGAAATATAAAATCACACAAAGCCACTGTCTTGGATATTAAAGCAGATTTAAGGAGGGCAATTATGTCCAGTTTTTCGAAAAAAGGATTTGAGGACGCAAACACAATAATTTTTCTAA
>JBBTZE010000071.1:0-6646 GCA_038061545.1 Patescibacteria group bacterium
TAATAGTATCGGCTACCCTAAGCAAATTGTTATCTCTGCCGGGATTGCTTTAGGGTTTATGGCAACACTGGTGGGTGTAATACTGGTACTTAATACAGTCAAATCTGGTGGAAATAAAGCATCTGCAGTTTTTTCTCCACCGGGTACGGTCGATGATATGGCAAGTATGCATGCTCCTCCTGCGCCTGCCGACAACACTAAATTTCAAGCGCTTCTTAATTCTCCCGCGCCCCAGTTTAAACTGCAATCATATTCTGGAAAAGAGATTGATCTTGCTAGCTTGAAAGGTAAAAATGTGGTTTTGTTTTTTAGTGAGGGAGCAATGTGCTTCCCATCCTGTTGGGATCAAATAAATGCTTTTACAAAAGATAAAGGTTTTTCAGGCAAAGATACTATTATTTTGACAATTGTTGTTGATTCAAAAACTGATTGGGATGGGGTAGTTAAAAAAGATAAGAAAATAACATCAGCTACGGTATTACTTGATTCTGACCGCAAAGTCTCTGAAGCTTATGGAGTGTTGACGGTGGATTCTTCAATGCATAGGGGACAATTTCCCGGACACACCTATGTTATTATCGATAAGGAAGGTGTGATTCGCTTTGAAAAAGATGACCCAAATATGGGAATAAATAACAAAGATCTTCTTGCAGATATCTCGAAATTAAATCAATAATGAATGATAGATTGAGATAAAGGGGGGTGAGAAATATGAAACATGATGTAATGGCAACGGCGAACGCGACGGCAATAACGGTGGGATTTATTTATGTTGCTTGCGCGCTTTTAGTAGCGGTTTCCCCGGCATTTTTTAAGACGATTGCAGCCAGTTGGTTCCATGGAATGGACTTAAATAGTATTTGGACGGGAGAGCCAAGAGGAAATTTTATCCTTGGTCTTGTAACTGCGATGGGCGGATCTTGGTTGGTTGGATATGTATTTGCCCAAGCCTACAATAAATTTGTAAAGTGAAGAAAAAACAAATTCTCTACTTAGTAGTGGGAGTCACGATCATTCTATTCGGAGTGATTGGGTTTGTTGTTTCAAAGAAACCTGCTGACCCAGAGAAAGTTCATTATCATGCGGGGTTTGTTGTTTTTGAAAATGGCAAAAAACTGAATTTTTCTGATAATAAATATATGTTTATTAAGCCTTGCACTATAGACGGGGAGGAAATAGAAAATCCTGGTGATGAGCAAATAGAAAAAGCCCATCTGCATGATAACGTTGGGGATGTGATTCATATAGAAGAGGAAGGGGCTATTTGGCGCGACTTATTTACGAATATTAATTTCCCGGTTGATTATTCAAAGGTAGAGGCATATATAAATGGCGAGATTGTTCCAAATTTTGAATCTCAATCAATTAAGTCCAACGACAGTTTGGTTTTATTCTTTGGCAGTGTTGACAAAAGCTTACTTTCCCAGGCGCCAACAAAAGAATACATTGAGGAATGGGGGAAAAAGAGTTCAACCTGTGGAGATTAAATAACAAATTATGGACAAAATTTTAGTTACATTGGGGGGAGTTGGGGTAATCGGACTTATTTGGTGGTTTTTCTTTGGGAAACAGGGTGAAGCGGTTGTTGCCGGAGAAACAATAGATATCCTTGTGGACGGCGGATACAAACCGGAGAATATAAAAATAAAAAAAGACAAGACCACAAAACTTATTTTTGAAAGAAAGGATCCAAACTCCTGCTTGGAAGAAATCATCATTCCGGATTTTAAAATAAAAGAATATTTGCCTTTAAATAAAAAAGTGGAAATAGTTCTTTCACCCGGTAAAGCCGGTATTTACCCAACACATTGTGGAATGGGAATGTTTCATGGAAAGATAATTGTTGAATAAGCGAAGCTTGCCATATGATGAGTAATATGATTATTAAAAAATCATTTCCAATAGTCGGTATGCACTGCGCTTCATGCGCAAAACTTATTGAAAGAAGTCTTTCAAAAGTTCCGGGGGTCGTATCCTGTGCAGTAAATTACGGGAGTGAATCGGCAATGGTTGAAATAGATAGAGATAGGGTTAGAGATATCGATTTGGAAAACGCTGTAAATAACTCAGGCTATAAAGCGGTATTCCAAGAAAAAAATAGTACGAAAACTCCTGAAGAGATCAAGGAAGAGGAAAAGGGAAAAGAGCTTATGAAATTAAAAACAAAAGTAATTGTTTCCTCCATTCTTGCTACAATAATTTTTTTGGGCAGTTTTCCAGAACTTTTTGGGGTGGGGCTACATCCTCTAATACTTCTTGTTTTGGCAACACCTGTGCAATTTTGGGCGGGATGGGAGTTTTATTTGGCCACTTGGTCGGGCTTAAAAAATAGAGCTGCAAGCATGGACACTTTGATTGCAATTGGTACATCAGCAGCATATGGGTATTCGGTTTTGTCTATTTTTGGAATATTCAAAGGATTTTATTTTGATACAGCGGCGGTAATTGTTGCTCTAATTCTTCTTGGAAGATTTTTGGAAAGCTTAGCTAAAGGCCACACATCTGACGCTATAAAGAAACTTTTGGGGCTTGCTGCCAAAACCGCGCGCGTCCTTCGGCAAGCTCAGGATAAATCATGGAAAGAAATTGATGTTCCACTCGAGGAAGTGATAATTGGGGACTTGATAAGAGTTAGACCCGGAGAAAAGATCCCCGTGGACGGTGTAATTACGGAAGGCGAAAGTGCAATTGATGAATCAATGATCACGGGAGAGTCAATACCAGTTGACAAGTCCGTAGGATCAAATGTTATTGGGGCAACAATAAACAAAACTGGAAGCTTTATCTTCGAGGCTTCGAAGGTGGGAAGTGAAACAATGCTTGCGAGGATTGTGGAAATGGTTAAGGAGGCGCAAAGCAGTCGTGCTCCGATTCAAAGAATGGTCGATATTGTTTCTTCGTATTTTGTTCCAATTGTTTTGATGGTTGCAGTTGCAACCTTTGTTGGCTGGTATATTTTTGGTTTACCATCCGTGGCATTTGTTAGTTTGGTTGCGGTTCTAATTATTGCTTGTCCGTGTGCAATGGGGCTTGCTACCCCAACCGCAATAATGGTTGGAACAGGAAAAGGAGCCGAACATGGAATTCTTATAAAAGATGCATCAAGTTTAGAGACGGCTCACAAGATTAATACTATTATTTTTGACAAAACGGGTACGTTAACTCTTGGCAAACCCGTAGTTACTAATGTTTCTGACACAAAAATTCTTCCGATCGTGGGCGCACTTGAGCTGGGATCTGAACATTCATTGGGCGAGGCGATTATTTCTTACGTCAAGTCAAAAGGGATAAAACTTCCAAGCGCCCAGAATTTTAAAGCTATAATTGGCAAGGGTATCGAAGGAGAAATTAACGGCAAACAGTATTTCTTTGGCAAAATTGAGGAGAAGAATAACGAAATAGAAAAATTGGAAGAAGATGGTAAAACTGTGATGGGACTTACTTTGGACCGTAAATTTTTGGGTTATATTGCGGTTGCTGATAAATTGAAAGACGGCGTCAAGGAAGTAATAGAAAAATTAAATAGTAAAAATATTGAGACATGGATGGTGACAGGGGATAATGAACGAACGGCTAGTGCTATTGCCGCTCAAGCTGGGATTAAAAATGTTATGGCAGAAGTTTTGCCTGACCAAAAGGCGGGAAAAGTTACAGAGTTACAAAGTGACAAAGGAACAATTGCATTTGTAGGGGATGGTGTCAATGATGCGCCGGCGCTTGCCGCAGCTGACATTGGAATTGCGATGGGAACGGGAACAGATGTTGCTATGGAATCTGCAGGAATTACGCTATTAAATAAAGATTTCAGCTCAATTTTATCAGCCATAAATTTAAGTCGGGGAACAATGAGCATTATCAAGCAAAATTTGTTTTGGGCTTTTGGATATAACGTAATTTTGATTCCGGCAGCAGCACTGGGGCTTCTTAACCCAATGCTTGCCAGTTTTGCCATGGCAGCATCTTCAATTTCTGTGGTTTTAAATTCATTAAGATTAAATAAAATCAGGATCTGATTTTTCAGTGTGATGATTTAGATTAAAATCTAAATGGTTCTTGACAGATTTTGTAGAAATGCCATTCTTATTGTAGAGTGAGAAATATATCTGTCCTCATTGTGTCTTTTTTGCTGATTATTTTTTTTGTTTCTCCTGTTAGGGCGCTTGAGAATCCCTCTTCATATTACGACTGGAATACTTATTCTGTCGATGAAAGAGTATTGGGGTTGGAGTCTACAGATACTGATTATAAGAATTTTCTTCAGCACAATTATTTTTTCAATTTTGCTAAGGACACAGCCCCAGGCAGTCCGCTTTACCTCTTAAAGAGGGGGGAGGAAAGTTTAACGTTGATATTTACGTTTGATAGCGAGGCTAGGGAAAAAACCAGGCTTGAATTTGCTGGTGAAAGACTTGCTGAAATGCAGGAGGTTGCTTTAGAAGGAAATGTTGGTGCTTTAAATTCTTTAGCTAGAAATTATGAAAGTATAATGAAGTCGATTTCACAGAATTTAGAAAATCTTAACAATAGAGGCCAAGATATAAAAGATTTTGCTGATGAAGTTGATCAAGAAGCATCAAGACACAACTTAGTTTTGGAAGAAGTAGCACTTGCCGCACCTGAAGCCGCAACCATTGGAATTGACAAGGCGATTTCTGCCAGTGAATTAGCAGTTGACACTGTTGCTGATGTTGAGAATAGACCAGCTGTTCCTGAAAGTGTTGTAAATAGGTTAAAAGCAACTGAAGCTTTGGGGATTTTGACTCCTGAAGAAGTAAATAAAGTAATTGATTCTGATACTAGGAAAGAAGCAAGAAATGAACTTAGAAAATATGTTAGTGCAAATCTCTTTCCAGAGTCAGATTTCAAGAAATTTGATGAAACATCACTTGAAAAATATCCACAAGGGTTTTATACAGTTCAAGAGATCAAAAAGTTTCAGGAGCTTAAAAAACTTGAGACTGAAAAACCTAATGATGCTACAGTTGAGAAACTCCAAGAGTTTGCCAAAACATATAGGGCTGGAGAAATAATTCCTGGAGATTTAAGACAATGGTGGGTTCCAAGTGTCAGACTTGAGGAACTTCAGAATACAATTAGGCCAGATCTTATTAATCAAGATTTCTTAAGAAATAGACCAGATTATTTACAAAAATATCAGGAAGTTGTTGAGAGAATTAGGCCAACAAAAGAAGATGCACAGTATGTAAATAATCTTATTAATAAAAACCCAGATCTTTTGAATGACCCTTCCTATGCGAGACTTAAAGCATTATCTGATAAGTTTGGATCGACCGAGGAGAGAAGAAATGTTCCTCAAACTCAAGCTTGTGGTACAGGGTATCACTGGGCCTCGGTTAATTTTATGCCAAATGGTGGTTATTGTGTGCCTAATTATCAATTTACAGCTACTGACCCCAATTTTAGAGAAAACCCTTGTCCTTCTGGGTACCACAGACCTTCTCCTGGGGCAGCGTGTTATTCCGATAATCCTGAGGCGGCAAATTCCCGTGGTGGTTTGAGTTCTTCTGGAAATTGTCCATCTGGGTATGGTTGGGTACCTGAATCAACCAATTCAAGAGGGGGTTATTGTGCGCCTAGATCAGTTTCTGATGGAGGGTTCCCAAGTCCTGTTTATACCGTGGGGTATTGTTTACCTGGACAAACGTTTAGAGATGGAAAATGCGAGACTTACAATCCTCCACCGACAGGTGGATGTGCGTCTGGTTCTTGGTGGAATGGAACAAGTTGTATCCAACAGAAATCATGTGGCCAGGGATTTTATCAAGATAACTCAGGAGAGTGTAAACAGTCTAATTCTGGAGGGGGAAACAATACAGGGAGTTCCTGTCCTATGCCTCCCGCTGGATGTGGAAATAATGCTTGGTGGGATTATGGAACATGTTCTTGTAGAACAACGATAAATAATTATTCTGGATCTTCAAATACTGGTAGTGGTACTTACTCTGGTTCTCCTAGCAGAGAATCACAAGAAGCTGCGTGTCGTGCTGGCGGCGGAACATGTCAAGGTTGGTACAATAATGCGTGCAGCTGCATACATAGTGGTTCTTCTGGTGGTACCAATTATACAAATACTTCGCCTACGAATAGCGGATCATGCCCTTCTGGAAGTAATTGGGTTCCAGAACCATCAAATCCCAATGGCGGCTACTGTGTTGGAGGGTCAAATCCTGGAAGTACATCCTCAGGTCCTTCAACAGGCTGCGGATCTGGATATTATTGGAATGGAAGTAATTGTGCACCTAACAGTCAAACACAACCTCAACCTTCAGAACCAGCTCCTGCCCCACAAGAAGCTCCTCCATCTCCTCCACCTGCGCCGTAATTTAATGATTGACTTCCAACCTGTCACAAAGGTATATTAATTAACGTATGGTCGCAAATACTACAGATAAAGATTTTGAGGTGCAGGTTCTTCAGAGTAAAACTCCAGTTCTTGTTGACTTTTGGGCAACATGGTGAGGACCATGCAAACTTGCAGAACCTGTACTTGAGGAGTTATCCGAAGTTTATAAAGATAAAGTGTTAATAATGAAACTTGATGTTGATGCAAACCCGATAGTTTCCGGAAAGTACGGAGTAATGTCAATTCCAACAACAATTCTTTTTAAAGAGGGTAAAGAAATTG
>JBBTZE010000071.1:6746-7837 GCA_038061545.1 Patescibacteria group bacterium
CGCCACCAGTTGATCCAAACGCTACTGTACCAACAGTACCAGTTGATCCAACAATGCCGCCAGCTCCGATGAATACACCAGAGCTGACACCAGTAGGTGAAGTACCAGTTGTTCCCCCAATGGGAGAACAACCAAAGGTAGAAGATACGCCAGGTGGGACAACACCGCCACCAGTCCCTACACCGACTGTTTGATGAGTTTTTGATAGAAAATTAGAAGCGAGGGCGTTAGGCCCTCCTTCTTGATGTTTATATGGACCAACATATTTTTTCATCCAAACCTAGTGATCCCAAGGGACCTTGGGATGTGGCCGTTATTGGTTCCGGTCCCGCGGGTTTAACTTCCGCAATTTATACTACCCGTGGCGCCGCCTCCACAATTATTTTTGGCGGTGAAGTTTGGGGAGGACAATTAATGCTTACCACGGAAGTTGATAATTTTCCTGCTCTCCCAGGAATAATGGGACCTGACTTGATGGCCAAAATGAGGGAACATTCCCAAATGTTCGGAGCGGAATTTTTACAAAAAAATGTAGAGTCGGTTGATACTTCTTCATTTCCATTTAAAATAACTTCAGGCGGAGTAGAATATCTGGCAAAATCAATAATTATTGCAACGGGAGCAGAAACCAAATGGCTTGATGTACCGGGAGTATCTAAACTCATTGGGCGCGGAGTTTCTTCTTGCGCTCCCTGCGACGCGCCATTTTTCAAGGATAAAAAAGTTGCAGTAGTGGGCGGGGGGGACAGTGCAATGGAGGAGGCTTTGGTTCTTTCCAAATATGCAATTGAGGTAACTATTATTCATAGGCGTGAAGAATTTAAAGCTTCAGTTGCTATGCAGGAGAAAGTTAGGGCAAATCCTAAAATAAAAATACTTTGGAACACTGAAATACAAGAAGTAATAGGGGTAGAAAAAGTAGAAAAAGTAATACTGAAAAACAATAAAACAAATGAAAATAGCGAGTTTCCACTCGATGGACTATTTATAGCAATTGGGCATACTCCATCAACAACAGTATTCTCGGGAAAAATAAATTTGGATGAAAAGGGGTACGTATTGGCTTCCGATAAAACAAAAACTTCCGTTCC
>JBBTZE010000072.1:0-1083 GCA_038061545.1 Patescibacteria group bacterium
TGACAAAGAAAATCATTATGTCCTTTTTGCGGGATCTTTAAGGAGGAAGGCAGATATAGTGAAGTTTGCGGGTACACTACCGGGCAACTTTGAATTGAAAGTTTTTCCACTGCCTCCGACTGTGCTTAGTTTTTTGTGGAACAATCTTCACATCTTGCCTATTGAGAAATTGATTGGACAAGTTGATGTGTTTCACTCGTCTGACTGGGCAGAGGCTCCAAGTTCTTCATTCAAAGTTACAACTGTACATGACTTGGCCCCTATTCTTTATCCAAACCTGTTTCCAAAAGATATTATCAGGAACATTGTAAATACTCACAGGTTACGACTTTTTTGGGTAGCAAAGGAAAGTAAAAGGGTAATCGTTCCTTCAAATTCAACAAAAGACGATCTTGTTAAGCTTGGATTTAATGAGAGTATTGTCAGAGTAATTCCTGAGGCAGTATCTGGAAATTTCAAAAAGGCCTCAGCTGAAGAGATTATCGGCCTCAAACGGAAGTATAAAATCTCTGGAGATTATATTCTTTCTGTTGGAGTGAACCCAAGAAAAAATACTGAGAGAATCATTAAAGCTTTTGATAAAGCCGGCTCTGGACGTGACTTGAAACTTGTTTTTATTGGACTTCCAAAATATATGAAAGTTGTGGAGGGCAGAAATATAAGAATTGCGGGGCATGTTAAAAATAACGAGCTTAGTATTTTTTACTCAGGCGCCAAGGCTCTGGTTTACCCATCCCTATATGAAGGCTTTGGACTTCCGATTTTGGAGGCATTTTCCTGCCAATGCCCTGTCATAACATCAGACATCTCTAGTCTTGTTGAGGTGGCTGGGGACGCCGCGGTACTTGTTGATCCATATGATGTAAACTCCATCGCGGACGGCATTGAAAAAGCGCTTAGGGGGCCTAAGGGGCTAATAGAAAAGGGTTTGGAGCAAGTCAAAAAGTTTTCTTGGATCAAAACCGCCGAGGAAACACTTAAAGTGTATCGCGAAGCGTCAGCTGGTGATAAGGAGGCTATCCAATGATCATTGGCATAGATGGAAATGAGGCTAATGTTGAAAGTAGGGTTGGGGTGAACAAA
>JBBTZE010000073.1:0-3257 GCA_038061545.1 Patescibacteria group bacterium
ATTTCTCTTTGCTGATTGGCAACGTCATCAAATTCCACTAAGCGTTTTCTGATATCAAAATGGAATCCTTCAACTTTTACCTGCGCTTGCTCAATAGCTTTTCCTATAAGCACATTTTCAATCGGCTGATCCTCCGGTAAATTGAGTCTATCCATAATTCCCGAGATTTGCTCACCGCCAAAAATTCTCATTAGATCGTCTTCTAACGATAAATAAAAGCGGGTACTTCCCGCGTCCCCTTGACGCCCGGAACGGCCCCTTAATTGATTGTCAACGCGTCTTGCTTCGTGCCGTTCGGTTCCTATTACATGAAGACCTCCCGCAGAAATAACTTTTGCGTGTTGTTCCTGCCATTTCTTGAACTCTTTTGATTTTTCAGGCGGAATTTCGCCTCCAAGAACAATGTCCACACCTCGTCCTGCCATGTTCGTGGCGACTGTTACTGCCCCCGGTTTTCCTGCTCCTGCGATAATACTAGCCTCCCTTTCGTGATTTTTGGCATTTAAAACTTCGTGAGGAACTTTCTTGCGTTTAAGGTATTCAGAAATAATTTCGTTTTTCTCAATCGAAGTGGTTCCGACCAAAACCGGTTGGCCCTTTTTATTACACTCGGCGATTTCTTCAACAATTGCGCCGTATTTGCCCCGCAGAGTTTTATAAATCATGTCAGGCAAATCTTTCCTCACCATTTCTCTATTGGTTGGAACAACAATTACCTCAAGGTTATAAATTTTCTTGAATTCCTCAGCCTCAGTTGAAGCAGTTCCGGTCATACCCGAAAGATGCTCATACATCCTGAAGTAATTTTGGAAAGAAATTGTGGCTAGGGTTTTGCTTTCCTGCTGAATTACAACGCCTTCTTTTGCCTCAACTGCCTGATGAAGCCCATCGCTCCAGCGCCTGCCGACCATAAGTCTTCCCGTAAATTCATCGACAATTGTAACGGCATCATCTTTAACTACATAGTCTTTGTCTTTGAGATATAAAGCTTTGGCACGAAGAGCATTTTCTATATGATGAATACTTTCAAAATTTTGTTCATATAGGTTCTCTATCCCGAGTATTTTTTCTACTCGAGTAATTCCTGTTTCCGTTAGGGTTGCGCTTTTGGCTTTTTCATCAATCTTAAAGTCTGTATCCGAATTAAGTTTTTCAACTAAAGTGGCAAATTCATAATATTTTTTAGTGGGCTCTGTATCCGGTGCAGAAATAATAAGAGGTGTTCTTGCTTCATCGATAAGAACCGAGTCGACTTCGTCAACTATTGCAAAGTAATGACCCCTTTGGACCATTTCGGAGAGTGTAGAAACCATATTGTCGCGCAAATAATCAAATCCAAATTCGTTATTTGTTCCGTAGAGAATATCGGCTTTATAGGCTTCCTTGCGCTCAGCTGGCTTTAAATGGCTCAGCCGCTCGTCCCCGTGGCTTGTGTCATTAAATTTGGGATCGTAAATAAAAGATTTTGTTTCCTGAATAATTGACGCAGTAGACATTCCCAAAAGATGAAAAATTGGAGCGTTCCAACCTGCGTCACGGCGGGCCAAATAGTCGTTAACAGTTACCAAATGAACTCCGCCTCCCGTTAGGGCACGAAGGTAAAGTGCTGGAACGGCAGAAAGAGTTTTTCCCTCCCCCGTTTTTTGTTCAGCAACTTTTCCCTCAAATAAAGCGGTTGCTGCAATGAGCTGAACGTCGTAGTGGCGTTTTCCGAGGACTCGATATGATGCTTCACGAACAAGTGCGTACACCTCGGGTAAAATATCCTCCAAGGTTTCATTTTTAGTTAACCTTTTTTTAAACTCCTCAGTCTTTTTTGCAAAATCCGAATCTTTAAGTTTTTTTGACTTTGATTCAAAACCGTTAATCTTCTCAACAATTTTTGTTAAGCGGTCTACTTCCCTTTTGTTAAGGTCAAGAAGCCTGGAAAAAATATTCAACATGCGTACCTATTGTAGCAGAAGTGAACCTATTTAAAACAGAGAAACATCAAATTTGCTTCAGGGCGAAATTTTTCTACTTTCCCAAAAACTTTTTCCAATTTCTTTCCAAATTCCTCCGCTTCAAGTTTTTTGTCCCCAAAATAAAGTCTGTTGAACACAGCAATTCCATTACTTGAAAGGATGTTCCTTACAAGGTGTATATAGTTTTCGGATTCAAATTTCTTTAGATACTCATCACCGTTATATAAATCAACAATAACTAGATCATACTTTTTAAATTTTGACTTGTCATTTTGATTTAGAAAATGATAAGCATCTTGGATTATGATTTCTTCCCCACTAGTACCTAGTCCCAAGTGCCTAGTGCTTAATTCGATCATTATTGGATCAATATCCACTCCCGTAATTCTCGTCCCCAGCCAGTTTTTGTGAATCAACTTTACAACTGTTCCACCGCCCAACCCGAGAACGAGAACGTTCCGAATCTTGAATCTTGAATCTTGAATCTGGGCAAGCGTCGAGCGCCAAATTGCTTCAACAATTCCCCCCGACTGAGTTAAACCGTTGGATTGAATGTATGTTCCCATTCCCCAAGTTCGTACAACTCTCAGGTTTCCATTAAATTTTGATTTCCGCTCCTCCAAAACTTTTGTTCCAATCATTTACACTAATTATATCTCAACTTTGTTTTGCTACAGTGCTATGTATCACTGTAGCATTAGTATTTGGGTTTTATTGGGTTAAGATTTATAATACAGTTGCAATTAAATTATGGAAAATGTTCCTCTCCCAGAACTGCTTCGCCCGAAGAAACTCAGAGATTTTGTTGGGCAGGAAAACTTGGTCGGCCCTGGCGGTATTATCAGAAAATTACTTATCGATCCTCAAAATTCAGGCTTCTTTCCGTCACTCATTCTATGGGGGCCTCCGGGATCTGGAAAAACAACTCTTGCACGCATCATTGCAAACACGCTCAAAAGGGAGTTTTATGAATTTTCCGCGGTTAATACCAAGATGAAGGAAATTGAAAATACTATATCTACCTTGCAAGGGTCACCCTTTAAAGGTGGTGCGCCAATTGTTTTCTTGGACGAAATTCACCGGTTTAATAAAGCTCAACAAGACAAACTTCTTCCACATGTTGAGCATGGAGATATTATTTTGATTGGTGCAACTACAGAGAATCCTTCTTTTGAAGTTATTGCCCCACTTCTTTCCCGCTGCCGAATTTTAGTACTTGAACAGCTTAAGGAAAAAGAATTAAAGAATATAGGCAGTAGAGCCTTAAAATATTTAAAGAAGAAAATAGACAAA
>JBBTZE010000074.1:0-14288 GCA_038061545.1 Patescibacteria group bacterium
CGTCAAGCCGAAGTCTTAAAACAAATGGTTGCAAATGGCTATGTTACCCAAGATGAAGCAGACAAAGCAAAGAGTGAGGAGTTAAAGTATTCCAAAATTACACCGCCCAATGCTCCCCATTTTGCACTCTGGATAAAAGAACAACTTGCAGATAAATACGGGGATAAAGTGGTTGAGCAGGGGGGCTTAAGGGTTACCACTACACTGGATGTTGATATTCAAGCACTTGCTCAAGCTGCGGTAGCATCCGAAGTTGCAAAGCTAAAAAAACAAAAGGTTGGTAATGGCGCAGTACTGGTTACCCGTCCAAAAACCGGTGAAATTTTGGCAATGGTTGGAAGCAAAGACTACTTTGCAGAAGATGAGGATGGAAAAGTGAACGTGACTCTTTCCAAAAGACAGCCGGGATCTTCCATTAAACCATTAAATTACGCCCTGGCCTTGAAAGATGAAAAAATAACAGGTGCAACAGCATTTGCAGATGTTCCAACTTGTTTCAGGGTTTCTGGGCAACCCGATTATTGCCCGGTCAACTATGACGGAACTTTTCATGGACTTGTTCAAACCAGGTTTGCACTGGGGAATTCATTCAATATTCCGGCTGTTCGCACTCTTGCCTTAAATGGCGTTGATAATTTTATTAGTTTTGCTACACAAATGGGAATTACAACTTTTACGGACCCCAAAAATTACGGTCTCTCACTTACTCTTGGTGGAGGTGAGGTCCGTTTGTATGACATGGCGGTTGCATTTGGAGTTTTTGCAAATGAAGGAATCAAGCAGCCACTTGTAGCCATAACAAAAGTCATGGACTATAAAGGAAATGTTTTAGAGGAAGAGGATGTCAAGAAAAACGAGCTCACGGGAGAGCGTGTTCTTGAACCAACAGTTACCTTTTTAATCTCTCATATTCTTCTTGATAATAACGCGCGCTCAGGCGCCTTTGGGCCCTCATCTTTTCTAAACGTTTCGGGACACTCCGAAGTTTCTGTTAAAACCGGAACTACCAATGATAGAAGGGACAACTGGACAATAGGATACACGGCTGATGCAGTAGTTGTTACCTGGGTAGGGAACAATGACAATACCCCAATGGGCGGAGCTGTGTCGGGAATTTCCGGCGCCTCCCCTATTTGGAATAAAGTAATGAAAGCGGTTCTTGATAAAGCAGAAAAAGGAGCTTATGACGAGGATAGAAAGGGTCATTCATTTCCACAACAGCCCGACGGGGTGGTTGGGGCAAATATTTGCAATGACACAGGTGGACCCCCAGGAACAGATCCTGGGAACCCCGGTTGTTCAACCCGCTTTGAATATTTCCTGGCGGGAACGGTTCCATCTGCCTCGTTTGTCATTAACAAAGATATATTAATATATAACGACACAGGCCAAATGGCAGGTGAAGACGCGCTCCCCGAGCAAGTTCACTCTGAAAACCGCCCAACCTATACAGACCCTGACGGAACCCTTTACTGTATAAACTGTCCAACCGCCTCCTCCTCCGCCACAATTCGCTATCCGCTTAGGTAGTTTCAAATATGCTTCATGTTGTTTTACGCTTCGTCTGGGGTTAAAATGCCCGAGTGCCCAAAAGAACAAAGAAAAAGTTGGGGTTGGTTATTGGGGTTTTGGCTTTAGTGGGAAAACCCCTTTTTCTTCTCCTTACAGCAATAGTCATCGGAGCTGTCTTTTTCCTGTCGATTATCGGCAAATCAGTTAGGTTGATTATTAGTTCAAAACAAAGCAAAATAAGAAAAATTAAGAAAAAAGTTAAGCCTCCAAAAAAACTTAGTTTGTCCGATTTGCTAAAACTCGAAAGGTTAAGAATATTTCTATTTGAGTTAAAGCTTCAGTTAAAAATAAAGAAATTCTTCTCAAAAATACCTAAGTTTAAAATTAAAATCAGACTTAAGCCAATACTTATTTTTGCCTTATTACTGGTTTCATTTCTATCTTTGATCTTTTATTTTTTAATCTTCAAAGGTCTCCCCGATCCCAGAAACCTTACCAAAAGGAACATTGAGGTTTCTACAAAAATCTATGATAGAAACGGAGAGCTTTTGTATAAGATTTATAAAGACAAAAACAGAACAATCGTAACACTCGATAAAATTCCCGAAGTTGTGAGACTTTCTACCTTGGCCGCTGAAGATGCCGAGTTTTATGTTCATCCGGGATTTTCGGTAAGAGGAATTTCAAGAGCTTTTTTCCAAAATGTTAAAGGCGGTAAGATTCAGGGAGGGTCTACAATCACCCAGCAACTTGTAAAAAACGCTCTCCTGACGCCGGAAAAAACCATAACCCGCAAGGTCAAGGAACTGATCTTGTCTATTGAGGTAGAGGCAATTTATTCTAAAGATCAAATTTTAGAAATGTACCTAAACGAAGTTTCATACGGAGGAACCGCATATGGAATTAAGGAAGCTTCAGCCGCATATTTTGGCAAAGATCTAAGTGACCTTAATTTAGCGGAATCTGCATTTTTGGCGGGATTACCCAAAAGCCCTACAAAATACTCCCCCTTTGGCCAGGACCCGGGCGAAAGCTTTGTAAGGCAGCGCGAAGTATTGCATTTAATGAAAGTAAATAAATATATAACGGATGCTGAACGGATAGAAGCCGAAAATCAGAGAATAACTTTTGTTCCAAAAAGAATTGAGATTAAAGCTCCGCATTTTGTAATGTATGTCAGAAATTTGTTGGTTGAGGAATACGGAGAGGAAATGGTAGAAAAAGGAGGCCTTGAGGTGACAACTACACTGGACTTAAAGATTCAGGAGCTGGCCGAAAAAGTTGTAAAAGAAGAAATAGAAAAATTAAAACCCCTGCATGTAGGTAATGGAGCCGCGCTCGTAGTGAATCCAACTACTGGTGAAATTTTGGCAATGGTTGGATCTCATGATTATTTTGATGTCGCGGAGGGTGGAAATGTTAATGTAACAATAAGACCCAGACAACCCGGATCCTCAATTAAAATCGTCAACTACGCTTATGCGCTTGCGAACGGCTTTACTCCGGCAACAATTCTTGATGATTCTCCTGTCGGATTTTCAGTTCCCGGCCAACCTTTATACACTCCCAAAAACTATGACGGCGAATATAAAGGGAGAATATCCCTCAGAAGCGCTTTTGCTCAGTCAAGGAATATTCCTGCAGTAAAAACACTTGCCGCATATGGAGTAGTCAAAATGATCGAGCAGGGGAAAAATTTGGGAATTACAACCTGGGACGATACGTCACGGTTTGGCCTTTCTTTAACTCTTGGTGGTGGAGAGGTGAAATTAATTGATTTAGCAAGAGTCTATGCAACCATAGCTGCTGGCGGAAAACGTCCGGAAATGCAGTCTTTTACTGAAGTAAAAGACTATAAAGGAAAAATTCTTGAAAGGGGTGATCCATTTGGCCTAACCAAAGCTACGGAAGTTGTTGATCCACGAGTTGCCTTCATGATTACAGATATCCTCAAGGATCCCGCTGCCCGCGCGCCTTCTTTTGGAGCCTCCTCAGCACTGGTCATTCCAAACCACCCTGAAGTGGCCGTAAAAACGGGAACGAGTAACGATCTAAAAGACAACTTAACTGTAGGTTACAATCAAAAATATTTAGTTGCAACTTGGGTTGGAAACAATGACGGAAGTCCCATGAGTAGAATTGCCTCCGGGATTACAGGCGCCTCCCCCATTTGGAACAAAATAATGCGTGCCGTCCTTGCCAATGAACCGTCTGTGGATTGGAATGTGCCACCGGACTTGCAAAAAATAAATATTTGCACACTAACCGCAACTCTCCCTTGTAATGGTTGCCCTACCAAACAGGAATGGTTTTTGGAAGAAAATAAACCCACCCATGCTTGCAGAGCTCAGGATGTAGAAAAAATATTAAACCCGGATAAAAACCCTTCAGATGGAAGAATTCTGGAACCCGCGGCGCAAATTCAGATTAATTAGATTTGTCAATCTTACTTGGAAGTTCTTTAATAACAACAATCATAAAGACTATTAAAATTGCAGTAAAAAGGAAAGGAACAAACTTTCCATAGAGTGATAATGCGAAAGAAATGAGTATTGGGAGTGTAAGTGCATGAAGTGAGAGTTGATAAACTTTTCTGTAAGTTAAATTTTTCTTCATTACCTTGGTGATTAACAAAAGGATAAAAGCCGCAAAAACTAGATAAAACATATGACCTGAAAGTGAAAAGAGCGTTGCTAAAAATGGCCAAAAGATTACAGCAACCATAGCAAGTATTGTTAAGTACCCCGGAAGTTTGTCAAGGTACGGCAAGAGCTGCGAGGTAAGAGCGGTATATATTGTTTTATTAAGCTCCGCTCCGTCCGGAACATCTTTCAAAATATCGCGCAGTGGATAAACTTTGAATCCAGATTGGCCATCCGAAACCACTGCCGACTCAGAGGTCAACAAAACTAAAGAGTTATATTTTTGAAAGTCTTCAGCTTTTCCTTTTGTATCAATTGCAACTAGATGAGATGCGGTAAGTCCAAGGTCGCGGCCATCTTCAGGCATTTCAATAAAATAAGGTTCACGTACATTTGTAAAAATTTTTCCGGATTTCAGAGTAATTACTAATTTGTCGGGATAAACATTCACAACAACCTTTTTTTCTTTCTCTATAAACCCGGGGAGGTTGGGTTTTAAGTCCTGCATACCCAATGCAATTCTGAAAGCTCCAAAAATGGAGATTAGAAAAAGAAGGAGAGCTAAATATTTGAGGGAGAAAGAAAACTTAGCCGATAAAATATCTTTATAGTAGGCGGGTTTGGTCAGGCTTTTAACAAATGTTCTATAGAATGTTTTTAATTTTGCCATTTGTTTAGGTTAACAGTTCCAAAGTTATTTTTCAAATTCGTAAATAGTCCTTGCCAACTCAGGGAATATTTTATCCGCTTGATCTTCAACAACTCCTTTACTCATAAGTACCAGTACAAATGGCTTTTCGGATCTTATTATTCCCGCGTCGTTTACAACGTGTACTTCTCTTCCATATTTATGGGCAACATCAAACTCAGGCGGAATTCCGCTGGAAATCCATTTTTCATAAATAGTATCCGTTAAATATCCGAGCATTTCGTCGCGGCTGGCTTTATTAATCAAATTTTCATTCCAAAGTTTATGAAAGAGAATTCCAACATCTTTTGGGCTCGTTGTATTTTCCTTTATAGAAGTTTGAGTCATCCCAACCTCGTTTATAACCGCGTTTATTTTATCTTCTCCCAAAATGTTTTTTAATATGTTGAATGAAGTATTGTCAGATTCTTTCCCCATTAATCTTGCCATATCCCGATAGGTTAATATTGTTCCCGCGGGCTTTCCGTAAAGACTTCCCGATCCTGTTCTTTTGTCAGAGTTTTTAAGTGTGTATTTTGTTTCAAGATCAATATTTCCCGATTCCGCTTCTTTATAAAGCGCGATAAAAACCGGAAGTTTAATGAGAGACGCAGCTGTCATTTTTTCATCCTCGTTAGTCCCAATTTCCCGACCATTTTCAAGTTTAACGAGATAAAAGGCATAAGTGCCGCTTAAATTTTTAGTTTTCTCGTTAAATGCTCTTTTCATATCCTCTGTTTTTGTATCTGGAGTTTCTTTTTTGCCGCCCAATATTATTTTATCTTCCCCAAAAGGACTACTAAACTTAAAACTATTTTTATCAAATGACAATTTTGGAAAATTTGGGAGGTTAAAGTCCCGCGCGGTGAGGGCTAAAACTGCTGATGTTACAACTGTAACCAAAAGAACAGAAAGGACTATAATTCTTTCCTTTTTCCCCCACGGCTTGGGGGGTTCTTTTCGGCGTCTTTTGTTTTCAGGAGATAAATCTTTTAATTTACGCGAAAGTTTTCTGTCGCGTCTTTCCTCTTCCTTCTCTGCCTCCAAATCAAATTCCTCGTCTTCTTCTTCATCTTTCCTTTTTCCAATTCCAAAAAATGCCATTACTATTTCCTCCTCTTTTCCCATACTTCTTTATTTACTATGTTTACCGGGTTTGTGCCTTTGAGCGTTTCCATTATCGCTGATACCGCAAGCTCCCCCATTTTGTTTCTTGCCTCATGGGTGGCGCTGGCAATGTGGGGTGTTAAAATAACATTTGGCATTGCAATTAGGTCTTTGCTAATGTTTGGCTCATTATCAAAAACGTCAAGCCCGGCCCCGAAAAGTTGGCCGTTTTTTAAGGCATCTATTAAATCCGGCTCTGAAACAACGGCTCCTCTTGCTGTATTAACTAAGAATGCGCCCCTCTTCATTTTTCCAAGAGTTTCTTTATTTATCATATGACGGGTTTCATCATTTAGAGGAACATGCAGTGTTACAACATCGCTTTCCGACAGAAGCTGATCGAGCTCGCAAAATTTAACTCCCATCTTTTCTTCACATTCGGTATCCCTTGAGTGTTTGTTATAAACAACATTCATACTGTACCCTTGCGCTCGCCTTGCAACCATTGTTCCTATTCTTCCCAAACCAACTATCCCCAAGGTTTTACCTATCAAATTCATTCCCAAAAATAAACCCGGTTCCCAACCGGTGTAGCCCCCTTTTCCCGCAAAATATCCTTCCTGACGAACAAACTCATCCGATTCAACAACTCTGCGGGTTAGGGCCAAAATTAAGGCCCAAGTGTGTTCAGCAACTGCCTCATTGACCTCATCACAAGGTGTATTTGTAACTACAATCCCCCGATCACTGGCTTCCTTAACGTTTATATTGTCAAAACCCACAGCATAGTTAGAAATTACTTTGAGTTGCGGTCCAATGGCGTCCATCAAATCTCCATCAATTCTGTCGGTAAGAAGTGTAAGGAGTCCGTCTACCCCTGTTGCTTTTTCCAAAAGTTCCTCGGGGGTAATTGAACGGTTAAATTCAGAAACCAATACCTCATTCCCATCTTTTTTAAGATTTTCGAGCGAGTCGCCCGGAATTTGTCTTGTTACAAAAATTTTTGCCATATCATTTATAGACTAAAGGGGTTGTACTGTAACCCCGCTACTTTTACATCTTTCCATCCATTCAGGAATTTCTTCCATTTTTAAAAGTCCTTTTTGGGCACCAGTATAGCCAATCACTGATGCTGAGTTAACTGTACCCCAAAGGAGCGCCTCGTCCAAATTTTTCCCTTTGATGAGTGCTGATAAACACCCCGAGCCAAATGCATCCCCTGCTCCCGTTCTTTCATAAGCATCCACGGGTAAAACGCTGGACTTCAAAAATACCTGACGGTTATATGCGAATGCTCCGTTTGCCCCGTCCGTAATCACACAAATTTTAGGTCCCAGATTTGATAGTGCAACTAAAAGTTCTTTTTCGCGTCCTTCAGATGCGCCAAAATTTGTGAGCTTTTCTGCTTCCTCTCTATTCACAAAGATCAGATGTGTTAAAGATATTACTTTTCCAATTGCCTCTATTCCACCCCTGATTTGCCAACTTCCGGGATTAAATGCCAGCTTCACATTGGGGTTTTTGATCAACCATTCAATAAAGTGATTGTAAAAAGGCTTAAAAGATTCTCCCATGGACGTCAGGTATACCCAAGGGGCAGTGGGAAGCTGTACCGGAAATTCATATGAACGGGGCGCGTGATAAACAAAAATTGTCCGCTCTCCTGAATAATTAATTATTGTTGAATAATTGGACGAACTTCCCGGTTGCTGAACTACATAAGTCAAGTCAACCCCTTCATTTTTTAATTTTTCCACAACCATCCCTCCGACTGAATCATCTCCCAAAGTTAGAACTATTGAGGAGTTAACCCCCAATCTTCTTGTGCCAACAGCGTTATTGGCAGCATTTCCGCCAATAGTAAATTCCAAATTCTTAACCGGAATTTTTTCGCCATATGCAAAAGCAATCAGGCACTGTTTCTTGTCAATTGTGCACAAGGTTTCACTCTCCAATGGAGTCATGAAATTGTCGATTGTTGCATCCCCTATTGTAAGTAGATCAATGTCTGCCATTAGAGTTCTCCCTTCCTTGCTTTCGAAACCATCTCAAGTCTTTTTAGAAAAACTTCCTGAGCAGTTTTAACACTCTCTTCCTTTCCCGCCCAGTTGTTTAGAGCTTCCTGCTGAAGTGCCCTGGCATAAGAGAATGATAAATCCCAAGGAGCGTCTCCTTTTCTTTTAATAATCTCGTTCAGGTTATTTGTAGCTTCATCTGGAGTTTGGCCTCCCGAAAGGAAGACTATTCCGCCAACCTCAGGAGGAATTACTTGTTTCAAAGATCTTAAAGTGGCTTCCGCAACTTCCAAAGGTGCAGCCTTTACCCCACTGTCTTTTCCTGGCAAAACCATATTTGTTTTAAGAATTAAATTGTTTAAATCGATACCTCCGGCTTTTAATTTTTCAAATAAAATATTCCAAACTTTTACCGAAATTTCTGCGCAGCGCGTAGTTGTATGCACTCCGTCAAGTAAAATTTCAGGTTCAACAACCGGCACAAAATTGTTTTCTTGAGAAATTCTTGCAAACTCAACCATGCGGTTCATATTCTCCTCCAAAAATGCATCTGTTGGAAATATGTCGGAGATTTTAATGGCAGCTCTCCATTTGGTAAATTTAAGTCCAAGCGTCAAATATTTTTTTAGCCGGGCATCCAATCCTTCTAAACCCTTCGTTATTTGCTCCTCCGTACCATTGAAAGGTTCGAGTCCTCCGTCAACTTTAATTCCTGGGACAATTCCGCGATCTTCTATGATTTTAGATAGACCTTGACGGACGGATTCATCAAATAAAATAACTCCGCCCAAAAAACTCTCGATTCCGGGCGCTGTAAATAACATTTCCCTATATTTTTTGTTTAATTCCGGGGTTGAAGTGAGTCCGAGAGCTAAAAATCTCTTTTCGATAGTATGAGTGCTCTCATCCGCAGCTAAAATTCCCTTTCCGGGGGCTAGTAATTTTTGAATTATTTCTTGCATGACAGTTTTCCACACTCAGTGTACAATATTTATATATGGATGCCCAAGCAGCAAATCCTCCCAGTGAAGTAGCAACAGATGCACTTCACGGGACCCCGTTGGATGCACCAAGTGCTATCCAACCGGGGCAATCACCCCAAACTCCCGAAGTCCCCAAAGACTCACATTGGATAACAATTCTTGCCATGGCACTTTTTGTAATTGCATCCCTAGCAATCGTTGCCTTTTTGTACTACCAAAACCAACAACTAAAAAGCATGATTGCCTCTTACCAGACTCCTGTTGCCTCCCCCACACCATCTGCCACAGTTGATCCAACCTCAAATTGGAAAACATATACAAATGATAAATACAACTTCTCTTTTAAATATCCTGGAAGTGAGTGGGGTTTTTCGGAAACCAATTTCACAGGATCTTTAAATTCATACCAGCTTGTAAATAACGTAAACAAACTAGTTACAATAGATGTTTTTGTCGACAATTCATGGAACGGGAAAGGTGGAGTTGAAAAAACTCAGTCCAATTTTACATTATCTGGTATTCCGGCATTTAGAAAATCTAACCCTTTAGGCCAAAACCCACCCTCTGAAGTTATTTATGTTGAAAATAACGGAAAAGTCTTAACTATCGTTCTTAACTATGATGACCAAACATCCATACCAGAATTTGACCAAATCCTCTCCACTTTTAAATTTTTGGGTACAACTCCTACTTCAACCTGTATTCCACTTCCAACCTGTGCATATAACCAAGATCCCAATGTCGTTTGCAAAATTGGAGAAAAACCCCCTGACGGAGGCACCTGGTGCCCTCGCCCAACGCCTGCTTATTAAACCCTTTTTGAGTGTTTTTTGAGCCAAGAGGAAATTTTATTCTACTTTCTTCATTATTATTGACTTGCCGTCAGGGGTTATATCCATTGAAACTCTTGTTCCTTCTTTTATATCCAATTCGTCACATATTTCCTTTGGAATAATCAAACAAAGTTGCCCTTTATATTTTATAACTTTGGATGTATAAATTTTACGCATGCAATTCTGCCTCGACCCCTTTGGAGATATACTGTTTCATCAGGGTTTGATAAGGCATATCTTTTTTATTGGCAACAACTTTTACTTTTGCCAATAAGCTGGTAGTAATTCTCAAGGAAATTGGCTTTCTAGTTAATTGTAAATTAGGGAATATTACCCTTTTTGCTTTTGACCAATCAATATAATCAACTGAGGAATGAGTGTCCCAAAATTTCCTCTCTTCATCCTCATTTTTAAAATTAGGTATTTGTTTAAGTTTCTTGTTCATACTTATTTGTTTCTTTCTTATCCATCCTTCTAACAGAAATTATTCTTATCTTTCCCTTTCTGACCGTAAAACTGATAAAGAGTTTTTTATTTTTATCTGTTACTCCTAAACATTGATATCTTTTTTCAGTCTTTGAATGTTCCTTGTCTTCTGAAATCAGTGGTTCGTTAAGAAAAATCTCTTCTGCTTCCCTGTTTTCGATGCCATGTTTCTTAAAGTTCTTCTCAACATTCCCCTTGTCCCATTCAAATTCTATTGGCTCAGAAATTATAATTTTATCCATAATTAGTATATACCACGTAAATACGTTTTGTCAAGTGCGTTTTCGGGTGATTACTTTTCTGACGGCCTCTTCGATATTTTTTGATTTGAGTCCAAACTTCTCCCAAAGCTCCTCCCAACTTTTCGCTGAC
The DNA here is from genome assembly GCA_038061545.1 of Patescibacteria group bacterium. Taxonomy (GTDB): domain Bacteria; phylum Patescibacteriota; class Microgenomatia; order UBA8517; family UBA8517; genus JBBTZE01. Next base: position 10,639 of record JBBTZE010000074.1, read on the forward strand.
TCTCCAAAGGAATCTTTTACTCCAACAAATTCTATTGGGACGGGGAAATTCTTCGCTAGGACTTCGGCGATGGCCGATCCCATTCCCCCGGCAATTTGATGCTCCTCAACCGTGACCACTGCTCCACAAACTCTTGCGGCCTTAACAATCCCCTCAACATCAATTGGTTTGATTGTATGGCAATTTACAACCATTGCATCGATACCAACTTTTTTAAGCTCCTCCGCAGCTTTTAATGCCTCCACAAGAATCGGACCTGTTCCGATGATTGCCACTTCCGGCTTTTCGCCGTACCGGAGAACATTTACTTTTCCTACTTCAAACCTGTCTTCTTTTTTAGTTATGACTTCTGTGTCTTGGCGAGCGAGGCGAAGATAAGATGGTTTTCCGTTCTCTGCAACTGCAACGGTAGCTTTTTTTGCCTCCTCAAAGTCACATGGTGAAACAACTACCATATTAGGAATTACCCGCATGAGTGCAATATCCTCCAAAGATTCATGAGTTGCGCCGTACATAGATGCTCCAAACCCTGCATGAGCGCCAATTATTTTTACGGGGAGATCATTTAAGGCAACTGTAACTTTGATTTGTTCAAAAGTTCTTCCGGGAGAAAAAACCGCGTATGAAGTTGTAAATGGAATCTTCCCGGCTTCAGCCATTCCGGCGGCAACTGTGACTAGAGATTGTTCGGCAACGCCGACCTGAAAGAATCTGTCTGGAAATTTTTCTGCAAACTCTTTGACACGAGTCGAGTCTGCAAGATCGGCGGTGAGAACCACAACATCTTTATTCTTCTCACCAATCTCAACAAGTGCTTCCCCAAACCCGTCTCTAACTGATTTTAATTTAGTATCTTTATCCATTCTGATTTATTTCCTCAATCGCTTTTTTATACTCTTCATCTGTTGGCGCTTTTGCGTGCCAATCGGGATTGCCTTCCATAAAAGAAACTCCTTTCCCAAAAATTGTACTTGCCAGGATCACGCAAGGACTGTCCTTGAGTGTCTTCGCTTTTTCTACTGCGCTCAGGATTTCACTGAAATTGTGGCCGTCAATTTCGATTACGTTCCAGTCAGATGCCTCGTATTTTTCTTTTAAATTTCCAAGAGGCATTATTTCTTCAACTGTTCCTTCTATTTGAATTTTATTGCGGTCAACAAACTGAATCAGATTGCCTAAATTATATTTAGCCGCAAAGTTAACTGCTTCCCAATGATTACCCTCATCGTGTTCGCCGTCACTAGTCATGCAAAAAACAAATGAATCTTTTTTAATTGCCGCATATCCTGCGGCCTGTGCCAAACCAAGACCAAGAGGACCTGAAGTATTCATAATGTCTTTGAGCTTTGTACGCTCGGGGTGCCCTTGAAGGGCTGATCCCAATTCTGTATAAGTTCCCAGATCATCCTTACTGATAAGTCCTTTTTCTGCCATCACTGCATATAGCGCCGGACAAACATGGCCATTAGAAAGGAAGAAACGGTCGTTCTCTTCTAAGATTTCAAAATATAGAGCCACCAAAATTTCAGTTGCGGATAGGGATCCCCCAGGGTGGCCACTACCGGCTTTATAAATCATCCGAATAATATCTTTTCGAATAGACTTTGCTATTGTTTGCAATTCTTGTGTTGAAGTTTTCATACTAGTTTCTAGTGCCTAGTCCCTAGTGACTATTTCGAAAAAGCTTTGTCATACTCATCCCTATCTCCGTCATGTGTGTGGTCGCGAACTTCAACTTTTTGCTCGAATTTGGCAACGGTCGAGAGAACCTCTTTTTCGTTACTGCAAATTTCAAAAACTGACATTTCTTTTGCGTCAATGTTCATATTTTTCCTAAATGCCTCAATAATTTCTATCCAAAAATCTCCAAAGAGAATAAACGGCTTGTGGTGGCCAAAGTAAAGTTTGGCCAAGACCCAAGCAGTTCCAAACTCGCTCACGGTTCCACTTCCACCTTTAAAAATAATAAACATGTCGGAGTTTTCCATAAGCTTAAACATGCGGTCAATGTAATTGGTTGTTACAATTTCCTGATCAGGTACGTTGCCAACATATTTTCCTTCAAAGCCTGGGGCATTAACCGGATCAAAAGTTACAGTAAGAGTTTTACCTCCTCCTTTTATTGCTCCTTGGGTTGCCGCCTGCATTACGCCGGGTCCACCGCCGTCAACAATTACATACCCCTCTTTCGCCAAGGCCTCAGCAACGTCAAATGCGCATTTATAAGTTTCGTTCGCTTCACTAATATCTGCATCGCCAAAGAATGCAATGTTTTTTATATAATGTTGATTTGAATATTTTTTATCTTCCATACTTTAGAATTTCTAATTGCTCTAATTAACCTAATTGACCTAAATAAATCCCAATTGGGGTTTGGAGCTTGTTTAGAATAATTAGTACAATTAAAATAATTAGGTTAATTTATTAAATGATAAAGTCAGGGCATCGGTCGGCACAGTATTACCTTCCAAAGTCCGTCCAACTCTGATGACCTGCTCGATAAGCCTGTTTGCGTATCCCCATTCGTTGTCGTACCATGCAAAAACTTTAACCATATTCCCCGCAACAACCTGCGTTAATGGCAGATCCACTATTGCGGACTCACTTCTGCCAATGATATCTGAGGAAACTAAATTTCCCTCAGAAATGGCCAATATGCCCTTGTATAAGGGATTTTCAGAGGCTTCAATAAAGGCTTTATTTACCTCTTCTTTTGTCACGTTTTTCTTCAAGATTAGTGTAAAGTCGGTAATCGATCCCGTTGTTGTTGGAACCCTCAAACTCATTCCATCAAATAGTCCTTTAAGTTCCGGTATGGTTTCTGTGGTCGCAATTGCGGCGCCTGTTGAAGTTGGGATGATATTTTCGGCGGCAGCTCTCGCCCTTCTTAGATCTTTATGTGAACTATCCTGTAAATTCTGGTCATCGGTATAACTGTGAACCGTTGTCATCATTGCTTTTTCTATTCCAAATTTTGAATGAAGGACGGCAGCAACCGGGGCAACACAATTTGTGGTGCAGGAGGCATTGGAAATCACCTCAGGACTTCCTTTAATTTCGTTTACCCCAATCACATGTGTCTCAACGTTTCCTCCTTTAGCCGGTGCCGATATCACAACACGTTTTGCTCCCCCAACCGCGTGTTTCATCGCCCCTTCCGCATCCGTAAACTTTCCCGTTGCTTCAATTACAACGTCAACACCGTACTTTCCCCAAGGTATTTTTGCGGGATCCTTTTGTGCAAGAAGTGGAACCTTAATGTTTTTATCGGAAATCAGAAGTTCTCCTATCAATGGATTTTCGTCAGTAGCTTTGTCCGGACTCTGTACTTCTGTACTCTGTACTTTGTACTGGAACTCCCGGTACATGGTATCGTAGTTTGTTAAATGCGCCCAACCGGCAGAGTCCATGCTCCCCGAAGTGTTAATTGCACCAAACTGAAGTTCATCGGCATGTTTTAAAACGCCAATTCTAAATGCGAGTCTTCCTATCCTTCCGTATCCATTAATTCCTACTTTAACCATATGAGCATTAGTTTAGTATACATTTTCGGAATGGATTGGAAAAGACTGTTATTTTTTCTTTTTCTTATCCGTAAGCATTGCGTATGCTCCCCAAAGTCCTGAGAGTCCCACAGCCGCATAAATAAT
>JBBTZE010000075.1:0-5291 GCA_038061545.1 Patescibacteria group bacterium
TGCAAATTACAAATCTGAGTTTGATTTGTTGCGTGCGCCCGCAATCGCACGCAATGTTTCTGCCTCGATGTCTGCCTGTGTCGGGGTGGGCAGAATTGGACTGCCTGTTTCTACTTCCCGAAAGTAGCGTGTTACCGATACACTACACCCCGTAATCTTGATTATACATCAGGTTTTTTGGTAGCTAAACAATCCCTTTCAGTGCACCCATAATCTGATATAATGAACTCATGATCGAAGATAAAGATAAGCTAATAAAAGCTAGTTTTTATGAAAACCAAGCTAAGGAGTGTTTTTCGAAACACTCCGGTGTTTTTACTGAATTCGTTTCAGAACCAGATGCGGTGGTTGAAGGAGACTATTTAATAAGTTCTGGGTTAGCCAGAGGATATAACTTTGCAAAAAAAGAAGACTTTCCGTTGAAGAGCAAAGATCCAGTTATCATCTACAACAATTATATTCAAAGAACCAGCCACTTTGGTGAGGTTTTGGCAGCAATGGATCGGGAAGGCTTAATTTACAATGACAATTATCATTTTGGTGTAAAAGCTTCAAAGGTGTTGGGAAGCTGGGACGACGAAGAACCTAAGATTACTAAAATTACAAAATTTGGTAAAGAAGTGGATGTTTCTGAGTCAGTTGAGGGATGTTTAATTCTTAAGCCAAGTAATGTAGATGAAGCTTTAAACATGATAAAGTTTTTAGAGACAAGAACTAGAAAGGCTGATGATATAACTTTTATAAAAGGTAGTTGGACAATTCCAGATATTAGGTCATCTAAGAGTTTGGAAGAAGCTTTGGCGATAGTTGGTTATAAGGCTGTATATGCAAACACATTAAACATTAATGGCAGCGATCTAATAACTCTTAAAAGGAGCGATAAAATTATAAAAGAAGGTTGGGAGAATCAAAGGATTTTAGTAAACAGTAGTCTCTATGATTTTGTTGATTAAAGAAGAAAGTCGTGTCCTTTTGGGCATTTAAAGGCCAGTTTTACCCTAGTATATGCTCCGCGTCTTTCTATAAATTCCCCTTTTTCTTCGGGATGATCAGGGCAATTCGGAGTCATTTTTTCCTGTTCCTTATTAATTCTTTTAATGATCTTACCAACCTCGAGCGCCTTAGCCCTAATTGCTGGGGTTACTAGCCAGGGATCTGAAGAGGTCTCAGTTGTTATATTTTCTGCAGTCATATCAAATGCCATTTAATGAATCTAAACTCTGGATTGTTAATTTAATCATAGTAGTTTTTTCCAATTGGTCAAGCGGGTTTTGCAACTCCTCGTATTAGAGCCGTTATTCTACCAGATCAGTGCTTTTTAAGCAAAATATTAGGTGTCCTCGCCAAGAATCGAACTTGGATTTAAGGTTTAGGAAACCTCCGTTCTATCCGTTGAACTACGGGGACTTGGCGTCTATTTTACTACTTTGTTGTCAGAGTATAAAGATTTGGAGCTGTGCCCTCTCCTCCCAAGTTGGTCAAAATCAAGAGTTTTGTGGCATTAGCAAATGGAAACGCAAACGGGGAGATGTATGCGCCTTTATAGACTTCCTGTCTATTGGTTCCGTCATAATCCATAATAATAACTTTTCCTTCCATGGCCAAGAGCAGATGCTTGGAAGTGGTTAGCCACCTTATTGCGGGAAGCGCGTCTTTATTGTCGTTATTGTCAAATGCCACCTTCTGGTCAAAAACAAGGAAATTACGATCTTCTTTGATATCATACACATAGGTGTGACCATCTCTGATACTGCGTTCTTCTTTTTGAGTTGATGCCCCCGGAAGTTGTGAAATCAGGTTTTTGTCGATATCTGCTGAACCTGAAGCCGTGTAAAGAACCATACTGTCATCCGGTGAGAATATAATTTTGGAAGTTTTCCGCTCTAAGATACCGGAAAGCGGAAGCGGCAAATTTTTAAGTTGGGCATCATTAATCACTTTTTTCTGAGCTTCCCAGTCCTTGAGAATTACGGCAACACGACCTGCAACGTTAACTAGTTGTGATTGTGATGTAAATGACGCAGAATCGATCAAAAATATACCTTTTGATGTTGTTAGCAAAATCTGTCTTGAATCAGGGGAAAAAATATAGGAGGCGCCTGTCAAGTCTCCTTCAACAATTCGTCTTGGATCTTTAGAAAATCCCAGAGGAAGATTGAATGTATCAATGGTATAAAGTCCAACCTTGTCGGTTGGTGTGTCAACACTTGTTGGAACGGTAAATGCTATTTTTGTGCCTCCGGGTGAAACAACGGGATTTAATGCCCCCTCAAAAGTAATTGGGGAAAGGGAGGCAATATTCTTAAAAAGTGATACGTTGGCCTGAGTCACAACTTCTTTGTCAATTTGAATTCTCTTTTTCCAGGAGAAAAATCCATCCTTTTTAATCTCAAGATCGTAAGTTCCGGGAGACATAAAAATTGTGGTATTTGTGGCGGTTTTTAGGCCCCCGTTTACGTAAACCGAGGCTCCGTCAGGCTCGGATTTAACTACCAGTATGCCATTGGGAAGAAATGAAAATGTTTTAGTGCTAAACCGATAACCTCTCGCGTAATAGCTTGCAAAAAGGCCAATTAAGCCAACCACAAGGATTGTTAATAGAAACAAAAGAACTCTAAGTTTGGCCATACTATATTATAACAGACTCAAGAAAACCGCGAGCTAAACTCGCGGATGAATTGAGCCTGTTAGTCAGACTCAGGAGTACCTGAGGATGTCATACCAGAATTCGCTTTAGAGTCTGCTATAATTCGGTTTATGGCGATGCGAAAAAATATTGCAATTGATTTGGGTACTGCAAACACGCTTGTTTGGGTGGCAGGCGAGGGCTTAATTGTCAATGAGCCTACGGTTGTGGCTATTTCATCTGACGACAATAAAGTAGTAGCGGTCGGAGAGGAAGCCAAAAAAATGTTAGGCAGAACCCCGGAGGCCTTGATTGCCAGTCGTCCAATGCGGGATGGAGTTATCGCAGATTATCAGGTAACGGAGGCGATGCTTAAGTATTTCATAAGTAAAGTTGTTGGCAGATTTCAGCTATTCAAACCTAATGTTATGGTTTGCGTGCCTGCAGGGTGTACACAGGTGGAGAGACGTGCTGCGCTTGATGCCACAATGGCGGCAGGAGCCTCACACGCCTATTTAATCGACGAGCCCTTGGCTGCTGCAATTGGAGCCCAAATTCCGGTTTCGGCCCCATCTGGGCACATGATTGTAGATATTGGTGGGGGGTCAACCGAGGCTGCTGTTATATCCCTTGGAGGAGTTGTTGTACATAAATCGGTTAGAGTTGCAGGTAACAAAGTTGACGAGGCAATTCAGGCATATCTAAAAAAGAAACACAATCTAATTGTTGGGGACCAAACAGCAGAGGATATTAAACTTAAAATTGGCTCTGCAACAACACTTCTCAAAGAGGAGAAATTGGAAATTAGTGGGCGCGATTTGGTTTTTGGACTCCCGAGAAGCGTAGTTGTCACCTCAACTGAGGTAACGGAGGTAATGAGGCCGGTACTCCTCCAGATTATTGGGGGAATTAAAGGTGTCCTGGAAGATACTCCACCTGAGCTGGCAGCTGATATTATTGACAAGGGAATTGTTATGAGCGGGGGAACATCAATTTTGCGGAATTTTGATAAACTAGTGACTAGTGAAACAGGTGTGCCTGCGCATGTTGCGGATGAGCCACTCTTATGTGTGGTCAGGGGAACCGGGTTGGTACTTGAGAATATTGAGCTTTGGAAAAGATCGGTAACAACAAAAGGTTAATATTACAGGGTAGATACAATGAGATAGAGAAATCTGAATTATAGGTTGTGAAACATAAGTACAAATTCATAAATTTTAAACTCAAAATAAATTCAAAAATTCAAAGTCAAAAGTATCTATAGTAGTTAAGTATTCGATAAACTAATTTGTTAGCCTTTTGAGGACAGCGTTATTTAGACGAGGCCACAGATTGAACATAAAAAATGGACAATAGTGTTGATTTGTTAGATTTAGAATTTTGAATTTAAGACCTGTAGTTTTAATTGGCATTTGGATTTAGAGTTTAGAATTTCCAAAGATCTATAGGATCTTCGGAGTTGCGGTAAAAATGAGGCTATTAAAGAAAAATTTATAAATTATAAGTTATAATGAATAATTCAATGAAAAAAAACACAGAAATTAAAGCCCAAACAACCCGAAAATACGTCAATATCCTTGGAATTAATGTTCTTGTCACTACTTCGGCGCAAGTGCTAACAGGTGTGAAACAAAATATAACCGATAGTTACAAGTTTTTCATAACCACGCCTAATCCTGAAATTGTTTTGATGGCTCAGAAGAATAAAGAGCTACGGGGTGCTCTCAACTGCGCGGATTTTGCAGTTCCGGATGGCGTGGGTTTAAATTACGCTTCAAAATTTTTGTATGGCAAGCCACTAAACATAATTCCCGGCAGAAAGCTTTTTTTAGAGCTTATTAAACTTGCCAATAAAAATAAATGGAAAGTGTTTCTTTTGGGAGGATTAGACAATGAATCAGAGATCGCTTCACGAAATTTACAACTTACAAATCACAATTTACAAATCCAATTTGCCGGTGGTTCAGAAATTACTCCTAATTTATCAAAAGACATAGTTGACAGAATAAATAAATTTTCTCCGGATTTGCTGTTTGCGGCTTTTGGTAACCCAAAACAGGAAATATTTGTTCATAAAAACTTCAAAAAATTAAATGTAGGGGGCATGATGGCTGTTGGGGGAACTTTCCGTTACATTTCCGGACAATCACCCCTTCCTCCAAAATGGATGGAGGAATTGGGTTTGGAATGGGTTTACCGACTTATAACTGAACCTTACCGGATAAAAAGAATCTTCAACGCCTTTCCAATTTTTCCATTAAGAGTTTTTTGGTTCAAGATTACTGGTTATTGACCAGATTTTGGCAAATGAAAATTTTGCCCTATAAAGTCTGCCTTCAACCGCACGTTCGGAAATGTTCAAAATCTTTGCAATTTGGGAATAAGTTAAATCTTTCCAGTATCTGAACCATAAAAGTTTCCTTTTTTCTGCCGGAAGATCGTTTAGGACAATATTCACTTTATTGCGGAGTTCGTTAAGAGCCATCTTTTCCACCGGATCAATGTCTGTGGCTTCAATGAGGGACATTGCCTTAAGCGTAGGGACCACAATGCGTGATCTTTCGTGAACTTGGTCACGGTAGTAGTCCGCAATTTTGTTAAGGGCAATCCTGCAAAGCCAGGTAAAGTATGTGCTTTTATGCTTAAACTTCTTGTAGCCCTGCCA
>JBBTZE010000076.1:0-4235 GCA_038061545.1 Patescibacteria group bacterium
TTAACCGATGGACAAAAGATTTATATTCCGCAATCGGGAGAGATAAGTGCTAAAACGGGAGGGGTGAATCAAACTGGATCAGGACCTATAGAAGTGACAGGGGGGACCCCTGTCAACCCTGTCAATATAAATACGGCAAGCCTGCAGGAATTGGACTCATTACCGGGAATTGGCCAGGTTTACGCCCAAAACATCATTGAACACAGACCTTACTCAACTTTGGAAGAATTAGTGTCAAAGGGCGCAATTAAGCAAAGTCTTTACGATAAAATAAAAGACAAAATAACATTATATTAATAATTTCTAATTGTTCTAATTATGAAATATTTACTTTGGATTTTCTTGATTTCACTAATTCTCTTCCGTTACTTCACGACTCGTCCCGTTTACCAAAACAACGACCTTATCCGTTTAACCGGAACCGTTTACTCCGACCCCATTGTCTATGAAAATGCAAGATATTTAAAACTTGCAAGTCTTAAAATTTATGTCCCACTTTATCCGGAAATTTCTTATGGTAGTCGGGTCGTTTTGGAGGGGGAAGTAGTTGACGGTAAAATTAAAAAAGGAAAAATTATTAGTGTCGAAGAAAATGTTGGGACTATGGCAAATTTTAGAAAGAAAATAATTTCATTTTATCAATCATCTTTGCCTGAGCCATATGCGGGTCTCCTAGCAGGAATAACTTTGGGCAGTAAGGGCGCGTTAACTTCTGATTTTTGGGAAAAGGTGAAATATGTAGGTGTTGCCCATGTTGTTGTCGCATCAGGAACTAATGTTACTTTTGTTGTAATGTTTTTAATTTCAACGCTCACTTTAGTTTTGCCAAGAAGAAAAGCGATACCGTTTGTTATATTAGGCATTATTTTGTATCTATTTATTTCAGGGTTTGACGCACCACTTATCCGTTCTGCGGTAATGGCGGGGGTCGCTTTTTTGGGAGTGGAATCTGGGAGACTTATAAATACATGGAGAAATTTGGTTGTTACAGCACTTTTAATGCTTATTTATAACCCGGGTTGGTTAATTGACGTTGGATTTTTGCTCTCATTTGTTTCAACCGCAAGCATAATGCTTTTTGAAAAGAGGGTGCGTTCCAAGTTACTTATGTTGCCTAAGATCCTTCGCGAAGGAATGTCCACATCATTTGCTGCCCAAATTGGAGTGGCTCCGATACTCTTTGTTACATTTGGACAGTTTAATATATGGTCACCAATTATAAATGCGCTGGTTCTCTGGACAATCCCAATGATTATGATATTTGGAGCAGTCGGGGGAGTTGTGGGACTTGTCGTACCAGTTTTAGGTAAAATTGTTTTATATCTGTCGTACCCACTTTTGTGGTGGTTTGTGAAGATTGTGACAATTTTTACCGTTTAACGGGTTACTTATTTTTAAACATGCGGACTTGGAAATTTACATTTATCCTACTTTTGCTGATTTTGTCTCTTTTGTGCATAATGATCCTGGAGTCTCCGGATTCGAACCTTCATGTAATCGCTTGTAACGTGGGTCAGGGGGATGCAATACTAATAACATTCAAAAATATTCAAGTTCTTACTGACGGCGGACCCAATAATAATGTATTAACATGTCTTTCAAACAATATTCCGTTTTGGGACCGGGAGATTGAACTTGTGATTTCTACCCATCCACAGAAAGATCATTACTTTGGGCTCATTGAAGTTTTTAAACGCTATAAAGTTGATAATCTTTTGTATAATGAGCTAGAGGCTAGCAGTCCAGACTACCAAGCGCTAGAAAAAGAGGTGGGGGGTAGTGGGGTAAAGGTCATTAGACCCTATACCGGTCAAGTCATTAGGGTAGGAATGATACATTTGGATATAGTTAACCCACCACAAGGATTCACTGATCCGAACGCAAACAATATCGGAATTGTAGATGTGCTCAAGTTTGGTAATTTTAAGGCTATTTTCACAGCGGATGTTGAAAACGCGGTTAGCGATAAATTAGCTCTTTTACCAGAAGTCAGAAACGTTAACTATCTCAAAGTGAATCATCATGGAAGTAAGAATGGACATAGTGAGAATCTCCTCAAAGCCTTGAGCCCACAAGTTGCAGTAATTTCGGTTGGAAGAAACAATACCTATGGACACCCCCACAAAGAAATTTTGGAAATGCTGAAAAAGTATAATATCAAAACTTACAGGACAGATTTGGATGGGGAAGTGGAAGTTATAACTAACGGCAAAGATATTTGGAGGGAAAAATAATTTTCAAATCTCAAGAAGAAAGTGTAGAATTAAGTATGAATCAAGAAGCATCAATCCTCTCGGCTCTAAAAAAGGCAAGCGGCGTGGATTCTCCAAACCTGGAATTTACGGATAATTTGGAGTTTGGGGACTTTTCGTCAAATATTGCAATGTCAATATTTGCGAATCAAGAATCAAGAATCAGGAATCAAGGTATCAAATCCACGATTCACGATTCACAATTCAAGTCACCACACAAATTGGCAGAAAATATTGTAAATAAATTAAAATCAGATAAAGAATTATCAAAGATTGTTGATCGAATTGAAACTGCAGGTCCAGGTTTCATCAACTTTTGGCTTAAAAAAGATGTCTTCGTTTCCAATTTGATACAGATTGATAAGGAAAAAGAAGACTATGGAAAAAGTAAAATCGGAAACGGCAAAACCTTAGTAATTGATTATTCTTCACCCAATATTGCCAAGCCGTTTGGGATTGGGCACTTAAGATCTACCGTAATTGGCCAGGCAATTTATAACCTTTATAAATTTTTGGGTTACAAAACTATTGGCGATAACCACCTGGGTGATTGGGGGACTCAGTTTGGGAAGCTTCTCTATATGATTGATCTCAAAAAAACCAAGGACTATTCAATCGATAACCTTGAAAAACTATATGTTGAATTCCACAATCTTGTCAAAGACGACGAAAGCCTCGAAAAACATGCCCGTGAATGGTTCAAGAAACTTGAAGATGGGGAGAGTATCGCGCGAACAGTCTGGAAACAGTGCATAAACGTTTCTTTGAATGAATTCAACAGAATTTATGACATGTTGAACGTAAAAATTGACAACGCATTTGGCGAAAGTTTTTATGAAGAAGAAATGCGTGAGATGCAAAACGATCCCAAGATTAGTAAATTTTTAGTAGACGGTGAAGATGGAAAATCAAAAGTGATTGATCTGACAAGTATTGGAATAACTACTCCTTTGATGTTTCTTAAAAGCGATGGAGGAACTACATATGCAACGCGCGATCTGGCCACAATTGTCTTTAGAGTCAAAAAATATAATCCGGATATTATTGTTTACGAAGTCGGCGTCGAGCAACGACTTCATTTCAAGCAGCTTTTTGCTGCCGCAAAAATATTAAATCTTATAAACGACGACGTAGAACTTGTCCATACGGCACACGGACTTTACCTTGCCCCCGACGGCAAGAAATTCTCCACGAGAGGCGGGAAAACAATAAAATTGGAAGAAGTTTTAGACGAAGCCATAGAAAGAGCCAAAAAACTTGGAAATAAGGATGATAAAACTGCAAAAGATGTTGGAATTGGGGCAATTAAATACTTTGACCTCATGCATTCGGTCCAGAGCAATGTAGTTTTTGATTGGGAGAAAATTATGAATATGGAAGGGAACTCGGGACCATACTTACAATATACTGTTGCAAGATGTAATAGTGTGATACAAAAAGCATCGACCTTTAAAGGCCAGGCCTTGCAAGATGTATATAGTAATTTAAATGAGGAAGAGTCGAAAGTTCTTAGGACTTTGGTCCGATTTTCTGGGATTATTGCCACTGCAGCCAAAAGTTACTCACCCAATCTTTTGTGCAGCTATTTATACGATTTGGCACAAAAATATAATAGTTTTTACAATGCTCACAGAATCATTGGGGACACGAATCAGGAGTTTCGAATCATGCTAACCAAGGTGACGGGACAGGTTCTCAAAAATGGTCTAAAACTCCTAGGCATTGACACACCTGAGAAAATGTAAGAATGGTTGAAAGAATAGTAAAAGTCGCATCAAATATTAATATAGACAAAATCGAGTTTGAGGGTGAAATTTTGAGGTTCCCAAATCGCGAAAAAGAATATCTTCCGTTCCCCCCAGGTCACTCACGTAAATATAGGGGGAAACACAGATCAGAAACTCATGGCGCGGGCGCGCTGGCCTTTTTCCGAAGCCTGTGGATGCAGAGGTATAGAAAGTGATGTAGTTAGTTATTGAAGTT
>JBBTZE010000077.1:0-12590 GCA_038061545.1 Patescibacteria group bacterium
ACTTACGGGAATATTCATGGTTGCATTAGGATCAGTGTATGGCTCAATTGGCGCCCCTGCCGCAATAAACCCCAAAATTGGGGCCTCAAATCCTTCGTGATTAAATTCTACTTCACCACTCTGAATTTCAATTGCACGCGCCTTTCCTGAACGTTTTCTGATAAGACCCTTTTCCTCAAGGGTGTGCAGATGTTCGTGCACAGTTGCCAGTGACGAAACTCCGATTGCATCAGCAATTTGCCGGAGCGTTGGAGCAGAACCATTTTTATGTATAAACTGCTTTAGAAAATCCAGTATTTGCTGTTGTCTTTTGTAGATTATCAATGCCATATATCAATTTACGAATATTATCCGAAGTAGTCAACTAGAACTTACTAAATCAAAACCGAACAATTACCGAAATGGTACAATGTAAATGTATGAAATTTAAGCTTAATACCAACTATAAACCAATTCCAGATCAATCCCGTGCGATAGATAAATTATCGAATGGGATCCTCACAGGATCGAAGTATCAAACCCTTCTTGGAGTAACAGGCTCGGGCAAGACTTTTACAATGGCAAATGTGATTGAGAAGGTTCAAAGACCAACTTTGATAATTTCTCATAACAAAACTCTTGCTGCCCAGATTTACCAGGAAATGAGAGAACTTTTTCCTCAAAACGCAGTTTCATACTTTGTATCGTACTACGATTATTATCAGCCTGAAGCATATATACCTTCAACCGATACATACATAGAAAAAGATTCAGATATAAATGAAACAATTGATAAACTTAGGCTGGCAGTGACAGCAAATCTTCTGACTCGAGCTGACACAATTGTAGTTGCTTCTGTTTCCTGCATTTATAACATCGGATCTCCCCATGAATACGGCAATTTTGTCTTTGAGATTTCGGAGGGAATGAAAATAACACGCGAACAAATAATTGATAGGATTATTGATCTTCAGTACGAAAGAAGTGATTTTGGTTTTAACCGTGGCACGTTTCGTGTTCGCGGGGACGCGATTGACATTTATCCAGCCTATTTGGACGAGGGAATTCATATTGAAACAGACGATAAATTTATCAAGAAAGTTGAATTAATCAATCCAGTCACAGGTTCACTAATCATCCATCACCAATCACCATCCACCAGCTTTATTCTTTATCCTGCAAAACATTTTATGACCAATCCTGAATCGTATAAAGAAGTTTTTGAGAAAATAAAAGAAGACTTGAATATCCGCGTAAAAGAACTAAAAGCCGAAGGAAAGGTTTTGGAAGCCCATAGGATAGCTCAAAAAGTGACTTATGACCTTGAAATGATTCAAGAAGTTGGGTATGTCAAAGGAATTGAAAATTACTCGAGATATTTTGATGGCAGATCACCAGGTGACGCACCATTTTCTTTAATTGATTATTTTAATGAACCGTACAAAGATAAGTGGATGCTTTTGGTCGATGAATCCCACATGAGTTTTCCTCAAATCAGAGGAATGTTTAATGGTGACCGCTCACGCAAGCAAACTCTTATTGATTACGGTTTCAGGCTCCCATCAGCGCTTGATAACCGTCCCTTAAAATTTGAAGAGTTTATGCGAAGAGTTCCTAACTTTATTGCCGCGTCCGCAACACCAAATGATTGGGAAGTTTCTTTGTCGGAAGGTAAAGTTACTGAACTATTGGTTAGACCAACCGGTATTACAGACCCATTAGTTGAAGTTAGGCCTGTTAAAAACCAGGTATCAGACATAATAGAAGAAATTAAAAAGATTACTAGCAAAGGCCAAAGAACACTTGTTACGACACTAACCAAAAAGACCGCAGAGGCACTTTCTACTTATTTAAACGAGCAAGGCTTGAAGGTTCAATATTTACATTCAGATGTTAAAACTTTGGAAAGAACCGACATATTGGATAAGCTTCGCTCGGGTGAATATGATGTTTTGGTGGGAATTAATTTACTTCGTGAGGGGCTTGATTTGCCAGAAGTTTCACTTGTAGCAATACTCGATGCCGATAAAGAGGGATTCCTGCGCTCTGACGTAACTCTTATTCAAACAATGGGTCGAGCTGCAAGGCACGTTGAAGGAAAAGTGATTATGTATGCGGACAAAGTCACTGGATCAATGCAAAGGGCGCTTGATGAGGTCAAAAGAAGGCGTAAGTATCAAGCGGCGTACAACAAAAAGCACAATATTACTCCCACAACAATTGACAAGCCCCGTCGGGAGAAAATAATTGAATATGATTCTTCAGAGCGCGGAGCTTGGGTTTTTGGAAACAAGGAAAAAGTTTTCGATAGTTTGCCTCATTTGGAAATTGATGCCATGACACCAATGGAGAAAAAGCACTTAGTGAAAAATTTGTCCAAAGAGATGCGGGTTGCTGCACAGGATCTTAATTTTGAACTTGCGGCAGAAATTAGGGACAAGATCAAAGAAATTAATGTATAATTCTTCTACCACTGGCAATCCAGCGGGATTTTGGCATGCAAGACTACATCAAAATCAGAGGAGCCAGACAGCATAATCTCAAAAATATTAATCTTGATATTCCTAAAAACAAACTTGTGGTTCTCACGGGTGTTTCCGGCAGTGGTAAAAGCTCACTGGCTTTTGACACAATTTATGCAGAAGGCCAAAGACGCTACGTTGAATCATTGTCTAGCTATGCCAGGCAGTTTTTGGGAATTATGGAAAAACCCGACATGGACTCAATTGAAGGCTTGTCTCCGGCAATTTCTATTGACCAAAAAACCACTTCCCATAATCCCAGAAGTACTGTGGGAACGGTGACTGAAATTTATGATTATCTGCGTTTGCTTTTTGCCCGAGTTGGTCATCCGCATTGCCCGGTCTGTGGACGCGAGATTGCACACCAGACGCTTGATCAGATTGTTAACCATGCTTTTAACTTACTTGAAGAAACTGCCAAGAAAGATAAAAAAGCTTGGTTTATGGTACTTTCCCCCATGGTCCAAGATAGAAAAGGAGAGTTCTCACAACTTTTTGAAAACTTAAAGGCCAAGGGTTACAGGCAAGTAAGGATTGATGGATTTGTTCATGATTTTTCTGAGGATTTGGTACTTATTAAAACCAATAAGCATTCAATCGAAGCCGTAATTGACCGACTGGTATTTACTATATCTACCTTTAAAGGCCAGGCCTTTAAAGCAGAGCTGAAGAGTAGATTGGCAGACTCCATTCAGCAATCTCTCAACTTATCTGAAGGAATGGTAGTACTAGCCCAGGTAAAGGATAAAGAGTTCACAATGCCAACAAATCCCAAAGTTTTTACTGATCATCTTTTCTCTGAGCGTTTTGCCTGTCCGGTTGATAATATTAGCCTCCCAGAAATTGAACCACGTACCTTTTCCTTTAACTCCCCACATGGTGCCTGTACAACATGCACAGGACTTGGAAAAATCCTTAAAGCAGATGCAGAACTTGCAATTTCTCCGGAACTTTCCATTCTTGAAGGTGGAATTTTGCCATTCTCTACAATGTTTGAACATGATACTTGGTACTCAAGACTAATCTTAAGTGTTTGCGATGAATACAAAATTAATACCAGAATTCCAATGAAAGATTTAGCAGAAGATCAGATAAAAATACTTTTGTATGGAACTGGTACAAAAGAATACAAAGTTGACGGTGAAAATAAACAGGGAAAGTTGACGGCTATTTGGTGGAGTTTTAAGGGAATTTTGCCGGAACTTGAGAGACGCTATCTGGAATCTACAAGTGATTGGGTCAGAGAAGAAATTAAAAAATATTTAAGGGAAAAAGTTTGCCCCGAGTGTAATGGCAAAAGACTGAAAAAGGAAGCACTCTCGATTACAATCGGTGGCCTTTCAATAGCAGACGTAACAGATTTTTCTATCAACAAAGCACTGGAATGGACTGTATCATTGTTACGTAACAATGATACAAACGACAGAGAAAAACAGATAGGACACCTGGTGATAAAAGAAATTGAGGGAAGGTTGAATTTTCTTTTGAATGTTGGGCTTGAATATATTACTCTTGGCCGGGTTGCGGGATCATTGTCCGGTGGCGAAGCACAAAGAATTAGACTTGCTTCACAAATTGGATCGGGTTTGACAGGCGTTCTTTATGTACTGGACGAGCCTACAATCGGACTTCATTCAAGAGATGACCAGAAACTTATAGACACTCTTAAAAAACTGAGGGACTTGGGTAACTCCGTAATTGTGGTTGAGCATGATGCCACAATGATGAGAGCATCAGATTGGATAGTAGATTTTGGCCCCGGCGCTGGGAAACATGGTGGGGAAGTGGTTTCAGAAGGAACTGTAAAACATATAAAGGCGGATCCAAAGTCTATTACAGGAAAGTACTTATCGGGGAAAAAGAAAATAGAATTAGAGAGGCAAGAAATAGCCCTTGAGGATAAAAAATCGTTAAGAATTTACGGTGCTTCACAATTTAATCTTAAAAATATTGACGTTGAATTTCCACTTGGGAAATTGGTTTCAATTACCGGGGTGTCAGGATCGGGTAAATCTACACTTTTGGTTGAAACACTTTTCCCGGCTCTTCAAAAAGAATTAAACCCAATTTATAAAGGTGCTGTAGGAATACACACACGCCTTGAAGGCGTGGAAAATGTGGATAAAGCAATTTTAATTGACCAATCCCCAATTGGAAGAACCCCAAGAAGCAATCCCGCAACTTACACAGGTCTTTTTGATCCCATCCGTGATGTATTTGCCGCAACGAGAGATGCCAAAACTGCTGGATTTAAAAAAGGCAGGTTCTCATTTAATGTCCGCGGAGGCAGGTGTGAATCCTGCGAGGGCCAGGGGCAAATAAAAATAGAAATGCAGTTTATGAGCGATATTTGGGTTACGTGCGATGTATGTCATGGACGGCGCTATAATGCTCAAACTTTGGAAATTTCTTACCGCGGGAAAAATATTGCCGAGGTTTTGGAAATGACAATAGATGAAGCCAAAGAATTCTTCCATGCTCATCCGCAAATAATGATAAAGATAGACACACTGTCTTGGGTGGGCTTGGGTTATATGCAGCTGGGCCAACCGGCAACTCAGCTTTCTGGGGGAGAGGCGCAAAGAGTAAAATTGGCAACTGAATTAAGTCGCCGTGCCACCGGAAAAACTGTCTATATTTTGGATGAACCTACAACAGGGCTTCACTTTGCAGATGTGGAAAGACTATTAAGAGTACTAAAACTACTCGTACAAAAAGGTAACTCAGTTTTTATAATTGAACACAATTTGGATGTTATTAAAAACAGTGATTATATTATTGATTTGGGTCCGGAAGGTGGAGACGGCGGGGGAGAGCTTGTGGCAAAAGGAAGTGTTAAGGATATTGCAAAAGCAAAAGCTTCATATACCGGGGAATACTTAAGACAGTAAATAGCGTCTAGCGTATAGAGTATAGTTAAGGCTATACTTTATTCATGAAATTTTGGAAATCCATAGTTGTTTTTCTACTAAGTACTCTCTACTTTGTACACTGTACTAGTCCTGCCAGAGCCGAAAATGAATTCTCAGTTGATGTTAATGTTACATATAAAATTGAGTCCTCGGGAAAAACACTTGTCACACACGACATAACTTTAGAGAATAATTTCTCTACGCTATACGCTACTTCCTATACTCTTATTTTGGAAAACATTGACGCCCAAAACTTGAGAGCTTATGGCCTTGAAGGTCAGGTGTATAGTTTGGAACAAACAAAAGACGGAGATAAAACAACCATTAGAGTTTCCTTCGATGATTCTGTTGTTGGAAGGGGGGCAAAGCGTCACTTTTTTGTAAGTTATGAAAACGGGAGTTTTGCTACCCGTACAGGAGAGGTTTGGGAAATATCTATTCCAAAGCTTGCTGATGAGGTAAGTTTTAGAAATTATAATGTAAATCTTCTTATTCCTCCTTCCTTTGGACAAGAGGCGTATGTTTCACCAAGTCCAAGGAGTACCGGAACAGAGGAAGGATACAAAACTTACTCATTTTCGAAGAATGATGTAAGTGCAACAGGCATAACGGCTGGGTTTGGTGCCTTCCAAGTATTTAACATCAACCTTTCCTATCATCTTGAAAATCCTGTCCCAAAAAATTCTGATGTTGAAATTGCGCTTCCCCCCGATACTGCATTTCAAAAAGTATATTTACAAGAAATTACTCCAAAACCGCAAAATGTCCGAATTGATACTGATGGCAATTGGCTTGCGCTTTATAGACTTACTCCTAGACAACGAATTGATGTCACAATCCGCGGAACAGTTCAAATATTTTCCGGCTTCAGGAGCTTTCCACATCCCACAGAGGGATCGCTTGCAGACAACCTAAAACCTACCGATTTTTGGCAAGCGGCGGACCCCGAAATCAAAAAATTGGCGCTGGAGCTTAAAACGCCTGAGGCAATATATGATTATGTAGTAAAAACCCTTAAGTATGATTACTCAAGAGTCAGGCCCAATGTGGAAAGACTTGGCGCACTTGCCGCCCTCAAAAGTCCAAATACGGCAATTTGCATGGAGTTTACCGATCTTTTTATTGCTCTCGCGAGAGCTTCCGGAATTCCTGCACGGGAGATTAACGGTTATGCTTATACAGAAAACCCGCAGATTCAACCGCTTTCTTTGGTTGCGGACGTACTTCATGCATGGCCTGAATATTACGATAAAGAAGAGAAAGTTTGGATTCCAATTGACCCAACTTGGGGCTCAACCACTGGTGGAGTGGACTTTTTTAACAAGCTTGATCTTAGGCATTTTACCTTCGTGATTCATGGAAAAGATTCTGTCAAGCCATATGCGGCGGGGTCATACAAACTTGGTACTAACCCCCAAAAAGATGTCTTTGTTTCATTTGGGAGTTTGCCGGAAGTTAGATTTTCGAGTATTCAAATTTTGGGAGAATTTTCCCAAAACATTCCTTTTGTAAACTCGAAGGTTGTGGCAAGAATAGTTAATCCCGGGCCCGTTGCCATATACAATATGAACACAAAAGTATATTTTGACGGAAAATTAAATCAAAGCGAAATAGTTGAAGTTCTCCCACCATATTCCTCAAGCTCCCTCAAAGTAATTGTTCCATTTTCAATACTGGGAACAAAAACACCGGATGTAGTCAGGATTACTGCCGCTTCCGCCGAGCTGTCACTTAAAACCAATAAAACCAAAGTCGTGATTGAAGGACTTCTGTTTTTGGCAGTTCTTTTGTTTATTGTTTTAATTACTCTTCTTGTCAGGCTTAAAAGAATAAAGATAAACTTCATAACTTCCCTTATTGATAGGCTAAAGAGTAAAATAGCCCAATATGGAAAAAAATCTAAAGAAACTTCCACACCTGAATCTCAAAATTGACAACATCCGCGCGCATATCAGGAAATTTCTACCTAAAAGTCCAGGGATTTATATTTTCTCAGTTGAGAATACTATTATTTATATTGGCAAGGCAAACTCGCTTGTGAACAGAGTTTTGAACTATTTTGGACCAAACTTGGAAACAAAAACCAAGACGATGGTTGGCATCGCCAGAAGTTTATCATTCATAAAAGTTAATTCAGAATTTGAGGCCCTTCTTTTGGAAGCAGCCCTTATAAGAAAATATCAACCGCAATACAACATTATTTCTAAAGACGACAAGCACGCTCTTTACATTCAAATTACAGATGACGAGTTTCCTAGAGTTATTGCTGTCAGAAAGCCAATCACCAATAATCGTTCACCAATCACCATTTTTGGCCCATTTCCGAATTCAACCAATGTAGCTAGGGTTCTTAAAACTTTAAGACGGATTTTCCCTTATTCCGACCATGGTGCCGTATCCGGTAAACTTGGCAAACGAGGCTGTATTTATTCACATATTGGGCTTTGCAATCCATGCCCTAATGAAATAGTAAATAGTACAAAGTACTTAGTACTTAGAAAAATATATCTGAAAAACATAAGGAGAATAAAGTCCATACTTTCGGGCAAAATTGATTCAATTAAAAATGAGCTAATACGCGAAATGAGGATATTGTCAAAAAATGAAAACTACGAGGATGCATTGGAAGTAAAAAGGCATCTGGAAAAGTTGGAATATATTACAAGTCCAAGAATTGATGCGGAAATGTTTATGGAAAATCCCAATCTTTATGAGGATCAAAGAAAATTAGAAATTAAAGAATTAAAAAAATTACTTGTAAATTGTAAACTGAAAATTGAAAATTGCACTCGCATTGAGTGCTACGATATTGCGCATTTGAGTGGAACCTTTCCTACCGCTTCAATGGTTACATTTATTAATGCTGAAGCAGACAAGAGCTTATATCGACATTTCAAGATTAATCCAAAAACGGGCGGCAATGACTATGGATCAATGAAGGAGGTAGCAAGACGACGGATGCGACACTTTGCTGATTGGGGAACCCCCAATTTGATTATTGTTGATGGCGGACTGGGCCAAGTCAAATCATTTACTTCAATACTATATAGTAATGTAGTGAAGATTCCTGTTGTAGGAATTGCTAAAAATCCTGACAGGTTAATAATTGGTGATCAAAAAATAAAATTGCAGGGTGCAGTCTTGCAATTAATATCACGGATGCGCGATGAAGCCCACAGGTTCTCAAGACACTTGCATCACAAACTTCTCGTCAAATCATTGATTCCAAAGAAGCCTTGACATTATTAAATCTTAATTTGATACTTAAGTATGAAGAAACTCCTTAGGCACTTTGTAATTGATACTGCTGTACTTTATTTTGTAAGCCAATTTGTAAAGGGCTTAAATTTTGATGGAGGAGTTGCAACAATTTTTCTGACCGGAGCTGTACTTGCTGTTGTCACAATGCTAATTAAGCCTCTTATAAATATTTTACTTCTACCCTTGAATCTTATTACTTTTGGACTTTTTAAATGGATTGCACATGCCTTATCCCTTTATATTGTCACCTTAGTTGTATCCGGATTTACAATTAGCGCCTTTAACTTTTCGGGGTTTGAGTCGTATTGGTTTTCAATTCCCGCTATTTACTTTACGGGTGTTTTTGCTATTATTGCCTTCTCATTCCTTATTTCATTTGTTTCATCTGCCCTATACTCGCTTCTTGGCTAAGTATTTTGTGGTATACTTTAGCCTTACAATGCTTAAGACATTTTTGACAACTACACAGATTGTAGCCTCAATCACACTGATTGTACTGATTTTAATGCAGGCAAGAGGAACCGGCTTTGGTAGAACAGGCGGGGGCTCCGGAGCATCCTTCACAAGGCGTGGGTTGGAAATGCTTATTTTTAAACTAACTTTCTTTGTTGTAGCTATATTTTTGATCGTTTCGCTATCTCTTCTTTTTGTATAATTATGTTTAATCTCAGGTTTATTTTGAGAGTTTTGTCCACATTTGTTTCAAGGTTCAAATTTGTAATTGTTGTAGGTGCTTTTGTTGGCGCTTTGTTTTTTATACTTCTGAAATATATTTCTCCGATGCTTTTTGCAGGGACTACGGAAAAAATTGGAATTACGGGCAGATATAGCGCTACAACTCTGCCCAAAGAGGTACTTTTCTTTGTTGGAAATGGATTAACAAAGCTCGACGAAAGCGGCATTCCCGAACCAGATTTGGCGCTTTCCTGGGAAACACCCGACAACGGAAAAACTTGGATATTTAAACTTGATCCAAATAGAATTTGGCATGACGGTAAAAAGGTTATGAGCCAGGACATTAAATATCAATTTACTGATTTAAGTGTTGAAACTCCTGACTCCGAAACAATTGTCTTTAAACTGCAAAATTCATATTCTGCGTTTCCCGTTATAGTCAGTAAGGTTGTATTTAAAAAGGGGCTATTGGGAACGGGTGAATACAAAGTTAAAAAGGTCACTGTTAGCGGGAACATTGTTCAGAATATTTCCCTTGATAATGAAAAGGGCGACATTAAAGTATATAAATTTTATCCCACAGAAGAAAGAACAAAGTTGGCGTATAAACTAGGTGAGGTTACAAAAATTGAAAACATAATTAATGCTTCTTCCTTTTCCGCATGGCGTGGTGCAAAAACCGAAGGATCAATCCAAAAGGGTGAGTATGTAGCAATATTTTTCAACAACTCAGTGTCTCCATTATCAGAAAAAAACCTCAGACAGGCTCTTTCATATGCAATAAACAAAGATGCTCTTGGGACCCCCCGTGCAATTAGCCCAATTTCCAAAAACTCATGGGCATATAATCCGCAGGTTAAACCATATGAGTACGATATGCCTAAAGCCAAGAAAGTTATTTCCGAGTTGCCTAAAGAAATTACGGAAAACCTTGAAATTACACTCACCACCTCACCGGTACTCTTGCCTGCAGCTGAAAAAATAGTAAAAGATTGGAAAGATGCCGGCGTAAATGCAGAGGTTAGGGTACAGGGGGCAATCCCTCAAGATTACCAAGCCCTTCTCGTTATTTTTGACATACCCGATGACCCGGATCAATACTCTCTATGGCATTCGACACAGATGACATCAAATATTTCAAAATATGCCGACCCAAGGATCGACAAGCTTTTGGAAGACGGAAGGGCAATTGTTAATGCTGAAGAGAGAAAAAAGATTTACCTCGACTTTCAGAGATTTTTGGTTGAAGATGCACCTGCTGTGTTTTTGTATTACCCAACAACTTACACAGTTGAAAGAAAATAATTAGAGAGTCTTTAGTTTTTCCTCAACTGACTTTTTTAGATCCTCATAAGTTGCAAAAAGAGTTAGCTCCTCCCCATTTAAAAAGAATGTGGGTGTTGCTGATATTCCAGCAACTTTTCCGTCAGATAAGCCTCTTTTAATAATATTTTTGACAAAATCCGAGTCCAAATCGGACTGAAATTTGTCTTTATTAAGTCCAAGTTCCACTGCGTAGGCGATGAAGGTGTCTTTTGGATTATCTAAATTGGACCAGGTAGCTTGAGTTTCATAAATCTTATTATGCATTTCCCAGAATTTTCCCTGCAAGGCAGCAGCCTCGGCCGCATATGAAGCTATATTGGCATTTTTATGCTGGGGCAGCGGGAAATGCCTAAATACAAAATTTACTTTTCCAGGGAAGTCGGACAAAAGTTGTTTTACAAATGGATGATAAACTGCGCATGCCGGGCACTGATAATCTCCAAATTCGACTAACACAAGTTGCGCGCTGGAGTCTGATTTTTGAGAATCTTCAGAAATTAAAGTAGATGTTGATTCCGTGCCCCCTTTCGACATGAGGAATACTCCGGCAAATAATATTATTAATGTGACGACCACAATTCCTATAAAAGTTTTATTTCTGTTTATCAAATCAAGCATTGGGCAATTATATCAGCTTTCTCTCAAGATTTTTACTAGCTTTTGAATACTCTCAAAATCGTGTATTGAAATGGGGATTACATTTTTTGACTTGGTCTTTAATTTCTTGATTATTGAGTTAACCCCGGCACTCCCAATTAAATCAGATTTTGTAACGAGAATTATCTCGTTTTTCTTGATCATTTCCGAACTGAATTTTGTAAGTTCTTCTCTTACAGTTTTGTAATCTTTCAAAGGGTTTTTTGATTCAGCAGAAATGCAGTGCAGAAGTACATTTACTTTTTCAATATGTTTCAGGAAAGATATTCCCAAGCCTCGGCCGGAGGATGCGCCTTCAATCAGTCCCGGGATATCTGCAATTACTTTTTTCTCGAATACTCCCAAATTTGGTGAAAGTGTTGTAAATTCATAATTTGCTGTCTGGGCTTTTGCATTGGTAAGTTCATTCAAAAGACTACTTTTCCCGGCATTGGGAAGTCCAATAAGTCCAAAATCTGCAATAAGTTTCAGGGAAAGAATCACTTTTCTCTGAATCCCTTTCCCCCCCGGTTCTGCAAACTTTGGAGCAGTTTCTATTGGACTCCTAAATTCCCAGTTTCCCAATCCACCTTTTCCGCCACGGCACAAAAGAAATTTTTCACCGACGCGTGTTAGCTCGTGAATGAGTCTATCCGATTTTTTGTCCAGAATGGACGTTCCAACTGGCAAATAAACCACAATATCCTCTCCGTTTTTGCCGGATTTTCTGTCCTTGCCACCCGGAATCCCATTGTTTCCCTCAATTTCTGTAGTTCTACTAAATTGGTTGAGAAGCGTTATGTCTGATGTGGCAAAAACGTAAATATCTCCACCGCGGCCGCCATTCCCGCCATCTGGGCCTTTTTGGTTTCTTCTGAAGGAAGACTTGCCAGCCCCACCCTTACCTGCTTTGAATAAAACTTCAACTTTGTCTATTAACACTGCTCTATTATACAGGTTTGAAGTCAAAATTTGGTGGCTAAGTGTGCTATTATTCATACAGACGGATGGATTATTTCACTCTAAAAATAGATAAAGTCACTAGAAAATTGCCCATTGTTTCAATCAAAGCTAATTTAAAAGTAGCCTCTGTAAATTTGTTGGGCGATACGGAGCTTGTAGTATTAGTTGCCAAAAAACTATTAATTAAACTAAAAGCTTTAGAATTTGATTATTTTGTAGGGCCGGAAGTAAAAATTGTTCCTCTGTTGCAAGAGCTGTCAAGACTCACGAAAAGTAATAGATATGTTGTTTGTAGAAAAAATATACATGGATACAT
>JBBTZE010000078.1:0-5024 GCA_038061545.1 Patescibacteria group bacterium
GGATTAGGGAGAAAACCAAAATGCCTGAAGCAACGATTACAACTGCCCAATATGTCGTGCCAGATGCTTTTGTAGTTACCAAAACCGGTGCCATCAAAAGTCCAACCAAATTCATAACTTTAATTAAAGGATTGATTGATGGCCCTGCGGTGTCTTTCAGCGGATCCCCCACAATGTCGCCGACAACTGCTGCTTTATGCTCGTCAGTTCCTTTACCGCCGTAAAGGCCTTCCTCAATCATCTTTTTGGCATTATCCCAAGCGCCGCCGGTATTGCTCATGAATACGGCCAAAAGCTGACCCGTAAGAATTGTTCCTGCAAGGTATCCTCCAAGTGCTTCAGCGCGAAGTAAAAGTCCGATTAAAATAGGAACAATAATGGCAACAAGAGCTGGGGTGGCAAGTGCGGAAAGAGCCGCCTTTGTGGTCAAGTCTACCACTCTGGCATAATCAGGCTTTTCCGATCCTTTCATAATGCCCGGCATCTCTTTGAATTGCCTTCTGACCTCTTTTATTACTGCATACGCTGAGTCTGAAACTGCCTTAATTGTAAGTGATGAAAACAGGAATGGAATTGCGCCACCAATCAATAGTCCAACAAATACTTGCGGATGGGCAACATTGATTCCGGTTAAATGCCCGTCTGTCAAAAATGATTCAAACAAAGATACAGCCGCAACAACGGCCGAGGCAATCGCAAACCCTTTAGTGGTTGCTTTGGTTGTATTCCCTATTGAATCAAGTCTATTTAAAACTGAAAGCGCTTTGCCTTTCATTGCGGCAAGCTCGGAAATTCCCTGAGCGTTATCCGCAATTGGGCCGAATGAATCCATGGAAACAATAAGTCCGGTTGTTGTTAACATTCCCATTCCGGCCAAAGCTACGCCATAAGCCGCAGCCATCGGATTTCCCGGGAACAGGAAGAATGTTGCCAAAATTGTGACCCCAATTGCAAGAACCGCCCAGACCGTTGAGGAAAATCCCGACACAAGTCCGGAGAGGATTACGGTTGCAGGACCTGTTTGGCTCTGCTTAACAATATCCTTGACGGGTTTATGGTTCCCCGTTGCATATTCTGTAAGAAGGAAAATAACAACAGAAAGAATAATTCCGATTGTTGCAGATACCGCGATTCTGGGATCGCCCGTCAGGTAGCGGCTTAATATAAAAAATCCTGCAATTGAGACAACTGAAGCAAATGCAAAAGCTTTGAGAATTGAATTCATGCCGTCTGCGATTGTGCTTTTACCCTTTCCCCTTACTGAGAAAATTCCTAAAATAGAAGTTCCAATACCAAGAGCGCGTACAGCAAGCGGAAAAAGTACTCCGCCAATTCCAAACGTGGCGCCCCCCAAAATCATGGCCGCAACAAGGGTTACTTCATAAGATTCAAACAAATCCGCCGCCATTCCGGCACAGTCCCCCACATTATCCCCAACCAAATCCGCAATAACTGCGGCATTTCTGGGATCATCCTCCGGAATATTTTTTTCGATTTTTCCGACTAAATCTGCTCCAACGTCAGCCGCTTTGGTGTAAATTCCGCCTCCGACTCTCATAAATAGCGCAATTAGCGATCCTCCAAAACCAAATCCGATAAGAACATCTGTAGCGTGAGCGCCGTAATACCAGTAAATTATTGTTGCGCCCAAAAGCCCCAAACCAACGGTCAACATTCCTGTTGTTGCCCCGGCTTTAAATGCCAAAAGTAATGCTTCTCCAAAACTTCTACTTGCGGCTTGGGCCACTTTTACATTTGCGCGGGTTGCAATGTTCATGCCAATTGTTCCGACAAGGGCGGAGAAAAATGCACCCATCAAAAATGCAACTGACCTTCCAATCGCCAAAGATGGAACTGGGGAGCTGACATACAAAAATACAGCTAAAATAACAATAATTGGAGCAATAGTTTTGAATTGTCTTTTGAGGTATGCATTAGCTCCTATCAAAATAGCTTGGCCAACTTCCTCCATTTTATCATTCCCCTTTTCGCGGCTAAGAACAAATATTGCCAGCCAGATTGAAACGATAATTCCTACAAGTGAAGAGATTAAAATTGTTGTTAAAAATGGATTTGATGCAAATAATATAAACATATTCCTGAAATTATAACAAAAGGACTCCGTTCGAGTCCTGATCCTATTTTACGAAAACGGTGCCCTGTTTGTCAACAAGCTATTCTAGGAGATTTTTTCCAGCTAGATCAATTTTTGATACTTAAATGATATATATTATGTAAGTAGATATTAAAATTCTTTTTTGAGCTTATTAATTTTCGCCTTCCTTGCCCTTTTTTCTTTGCTAAGTGCAGTCAGATTTCTTCCCTTTCCGGGTATATCCAATATACTCGTAAACTCCTCCCAAATTATTCTTGTTGCGTCTTTTTTAAGTATGTTTTCAATTACTTTAGAAAGTCCTTCACCTTTGTATTTTAACTGCATACTCATCCGGGCAATTGTCGGAGGACTAATTCTTAAGGTTCTTCTTATATCCTGGTAGCTATTTTCTTTAGAAAGCATGACAGCCGCGGCAAGACGCTTGGCAAAGACGATTTTTTCGGTTGGGGTAAAGAAATTATCTACAAAATCTCTCAGCTTACTCTTATCTTTTATGTCAATTAACGTTTCTATAAAAAGGTTAAATATTCGGTTCCATACGTCTTCGGTTAGCAGAAACTTAGAAACTTGCGACATACTTATATGATATATATTATAGAAGTGGATAGTCAATCGCTAATTACTTTTCTTCCCCATGATTGCAATACAGAGGAAGAGGTGTATAATTTGGCCAATTATGGAGAGATTGCCAGTACCAGTAATAGAAGTTCCAAACCCTCCTGGGGGCGAAACGCCGTATTCAATTAGAATAGAAAATGCTGATTATCTAAGGCGTCACCCTTCATTTCAAAATACGTATGGGATATTAGCTGTTATCAGAAATCAAGATGGTTTTGTGATTCAGGCTGTCAATGTTGGCGACGATTTTTTGCAAGCTGAAGAAGCAGGTGGTCGAGAAAGAAGAATAGCCAGAATTGACGTCTGTGATTTAATGGGCATCACTCAAGATATAGTTGATAACTAATTCTATATATCTAAAGTTGCTAACTTGGCGTGGGTTTGGATATATTTTTTTCTTGGCGGGACTTCCTCACCCATTAACATTTCAAACATATTTCCTGCCGCCTCAACATCCTCAACAGTTACTCTTTTTAGAGTTCTTTTTTCCGGATCCATTGTTGTTTCCCAAAGCTGAGCCGGGTTCATTTCTCCGAGACCTTTGTATCGCTGTAAAATTATTTTTGCATCTTTGTTATCGGCCGTGATTTTGTCTTTTTCCTCATCGTCATAGACATAAAATACTTCTTTGCCGATTGCCATTCTATAAAGTGGTGGCAGGGCAATGTAAAGGTACCCACGACTTATAATTTCCGGCATGTGACGATAGAAGAATGTCAAAAGGAGAGTTTTAATATGCGCCCCGTCCACATCAGCGTCTGTCATAATTATTACTCTATGGTAGCGGGTTTTATCGTAATTTAAGGAGTCCCCGATCCCTGCACCCAAGGCAATAATAAGATCTTTGATTTCCTCAAATTTAACAATTTTGTCCAAATGTGCTCTTTCGGTATTAAGGATTTTTCCTCCAAGCGGTAAAATTGCCTGGTGCCTGCGGTCACGGCCTTGTTTTGCTGAACCCCCTGCGGAATCTCCCTCCACTATATATAGTTCAGATATCGCAGGGTCAGTTGACTGACAATCGGCAAGTTTTCCGGGAAGTGCGGCGCCTTCCAAAGCGCCTTTTCTGAGTACCGCATCTTTGGCGGCGCGGGCAGCCAAACGGGCTCGGGCGGCAAGCATTACTTTTTCAACAATTTTTTTGGCATCAGCCGGGTGTTCTTCAAAATACTGATCAAGTCCGGACTTCACTGCTGTTGCTACAAAGCCCTGAATTTCGGGATTATTAAGCTTTGCCTTGGTTTGGCTTTCAAACTGCAAAGATTCAGAAGGCATTTTGACATAAATTATGGCGGTTAAGCCTTCCTTCATGTCATCCCCTGTCGGGGCCGCATCTTCCTTGCCGTTTCCGTTGGGAGTCAGTCTTTTATAGTATTCAGTGATTGATCGGGTTAGGGCAATTCTAAAACCGGTTACGTGGGTTCCCCCGTCAGTTGTAAAAATTCCGTTTACATATCCTTTGACGTTTTCGTTATATGAATCTGAATATTGAAGCGCAATATCGCAAGCAATATCCTCCGACTGCCTGGAGAAAGCAACCACTTCCGTTAAAACATTTTTGCCGCGGTTACTGTGAGCAACCAGGGATTTAATCCCTCCCTCAAAGTAGAAAGTTGCTGATTCGTCATCACGCTCGTCTCTAAAATTAAAAGTTAGTCCTGCAATAAGATAAGCGCGGTCACGGAGTAAATTTTTGACTTTGTTTTTTTCGAACTTAATATCGCCAAAAATATCATTGTCCGGCATGAACATTGTTATGGTTCCAGTTCCACCAGATTTAATTCCCCATTCTGCAAGTTGTTTATCGGTTGCGACGGCCACACTTTTATACGGTTTTCCGATTTTATACTCCTGATAATAAGCCTTCTCGTCTCTTAGAACTACAACCCGGAAAAATGATGAAAGAGCATTAACAACTGATGCCCCCACTCCGTGAAGTCCTCCGGAAACTTTGTAAGCCCCTCCGCCAAATTTTCCACCTGCATGGAGTTTGGTCATGGTCAGCTCAAGTGCCGACACACCCGACTTATGTTTCTCAACCGGAATTCCACGTCCGTTATCCCTTATTGTTGCAGACCCATCAGCATTTAAAGACACCCACACCGCCGTGGCGGTACCCGCAAAACTTTCGTCAACGCAGTTGTCAACAATTTCCCTTAAACATTCGTGAAGTCCGCGGGAGTCAGTTGAGCCTACATACATTCCCGGTCTCTTTCTGACAGGTTCCAAACCCTCAAGTACGGTATTTTGTTCAGCTGTATAAGCGTTTTTAATCATTATCTCTTTCTTC
>JBBTZE010000079.1:0-2408 GCA_038061545.1 Patescibacteria group bacterium
CAGCAAAGTGATACAATAATTTCATATAATGCCATGGAGTTTAATCCTGTCCATATACATAAAACTAAGCACGGCTCTTTTGGCAAACTCCTCATGTTGACGGTTCCAATAATGGTTTATATTTTGATTCTTACTTATTTTACGTTTGCAAAGTCGAAAAGTAGTATAAAAACTCAAACACTGGGAACTCAAAGCGTGCTCAATCCTTGACATAGGCAGAATTTTCTTGGAGAATAATTATAATGAAGAAAAGTATCTTGGGACTAACGTTTGCAATAAGTTTACTTCTTCTATCTGCTTCATCCGCTAACGCATTTACGATGGGGGATTTTGGCGCAAGATTTAGAAGTGGTGAAACTCAAGAACTTAGAGAAGATAAAAAAGCTACATCCGAAGCAAGGCGACTGGAAAATAGAGAAGAAAACATAGACGAAAGGCGCCAAAAAATCGCCAAGCTTTTTGATGTCATGATCAAAAAATACGAAGCGGCAGTTGCAAGACTGGAAACCTTAATCTTAAAAATTGAGTCAAGAGTTGCAATAATTAAGGCGGCAAATCCCGAAAAAGACGTCACAAATATTGAATCGCAAATTCTAAATGCAAAAAATAAGCTTGCGGAGGTTCCCGCAAAAATTGACACATTAAAAGCAGATTTTGATGCAACGCTTGCTTCAACCACATCCAAGGATTTATTTAAACAGGTTATGGCTGACGCAAAAGCAATTAAAAAAGACCTCAAAGAAGTACATCAAATTCTTGTTCATCTGATTGGTGATGTTAGGGGACTCAGGATTGGAGAAGATTAATGATATCCCACAAAAACATGATACTTGTTTTGGCTACAGTTGCTGTTTTTGGCGCAGTAGCAGTTTCGATTTTTAGCATGAGGCAGCTGGCATATCAAAAATCAAGCGATCTTGATTCAATTGAAGTAGATTTAAACTCAACAAATTTGGACAATCTTGACAAAGAGTCTTCAGAAATCCAAACTCTTCTTAACTGATGTTTAAAAGCATTTTCTTGCCAATTATTGCAGTCGCTGCATTTATTGCTGTTATTGGCTATTTTTATAAAAACCCTCAAAAAATTAATATTCCGACTCCACAAAAAAGCGTTAAAATAGCCGATGTTAAAATCCCTGTTGAGCTTGCGGATACTAATGAAAAAAGAACTAAAGGTTTGTCAGACAGGACTTCGTTAGATGAAAAATCGGGAATGCTTTTTGTCTTTGAAAAAAAAGGAATTATACCCATTTTTTGGATGAAGGACATGCTGATTCCCTTAGATATTATTTGGATTGGAAACGGTAAAATTGTTAAAATTGATGAAAACGTCCCGGCTCCGGTTGCGGGAACTTCGGACAGCAAACTTTTAAATTATTCGCCAGGGAGTCCCATTGATTATGTTTTGGAAGTCAATGCCGGATTTTCCGACAAAAATAATTTTAAAGTTGGAGATTTGGTTATAGTTCTTTAACCCCTCCAAATGCAATTCTATCCTTGACGCTTGATGCTCCCATGAACGATCTTCCCATGTGGAGAACAAAGCTGCCCCATTTCTCATTAACTTCATCTATTGCTTTGGTTAAATTTTGATTTCTTAGGGCGTCTTCAAAAAAACCCAGCTGTAGCGATGTGTCTTTTGTTAAACCAAAAACCGAGACTGCAATATCCCTCACTGGTCTATCGGGAGAAGCCTTCATGAGTAACCTTAAAGCAGCCTTAAAAATGTCGCTTGTATCACTTAGGTCGCGGTTCATAAGCCTTCTCATATGCCAGAAGCCTCCATCCTTGTATGATATAGCCAGATGGACTCCGCGGGCTTTGTAACCCGCTTGGCGAAGCCTGGAGGCCATTTTCTCGGTCAGTCTGGCCAAAACAGGGGAAAGCTCATTCACGCTTTTTAAATTTGAGCCCAGGGCGGTGGAATTACCATAAGTTCCTCTTTTTTGCTCTACCGAATCAACCTCATGGCCATGAAGTCTGGTTTGCCAGTAAAGACCTGTAATTGAATGGAAAGCAGCCCGAAGACGCCACAATGGCGCTTCGTAAAAATCCATTACAGTGAATATTCCCATACTATTGAGCCTTCCCGCATTTGCCTCTTTTATACCGGTCAAGTCTGTTAGTTCAAGAGAAGAGTAAATATCTATGTAATTTTTATAATTAATTTCATCCAGTCCATCAGGTTTTTTGAGCCCTGCCGCAATTTTAGCCAAATACCTATTTGGCGCAATACCAATTGATACGGTAATCCATTCTCCAATTTCCGTTTTTATCTGTTGCTTAATTTCCAGGGCAATCTTTTGCATACTACCTGTACAGGGAGAGTCCCTGTACATATGTATATAGTCTTTGAGATTTAGGACAAATTCAAAGCAAAAAATGCTTAAAAAATGAGCGAAATTG
>JBBTZE010000080.1:0-10651 GCA_038061545.1 Patescibacteria group bacterium
GCTAAAATCAATATTAGCCCTGGGAGGGCAAATGTAAGTCCCGGAACTTTGATTGTGTCTGGTTTTTTTAAATCAAAATATAAAAATTTTGTATTAAGCTGCCCCGTATCTGAAAATTTGAGCGGAGCATACATAAGTTTGTTAATTTTATCAATCGCACCCGTATCTGCTGACAGGACTGTTGTAAAAACACTAAAAAGTGAAATCAAAATTACAATCTGAAGTATGTAGGGAAGGCAGCCCGCGGCGGGGTTAATTCCCTTTTGCTTGTAAAGTTCTGCCTGCGCTTTGGAAAAGCCAAGTTTATCTTTATCATATTTTTTCTTTAATTTATTTACAAGCGGTTGAACATCTTTAACTTTCTTCATTGAATCCATATAAGGCTTGGTCAAGGGCCTCATTACAAAAATTAAGGAGATACTAAAACCAAGTATTGCCAAACCCAAGTTGTGGCCTAAAAGGTTATAAAAAAGAATAAGCCCATTTGCAAGTGGTTGTGTTATTAAAGTCGTAAAAATGTTCATAATAGTAATTTCAAGCTCTGCTTATATGTAACTATTCTACAGGATCATACCCTGATCCTCCAAGCGGATGGCACCTTGTAAACCTCTTTAAACCTAAAAAAAGACCTTTTACGGTCCCGTATTTGTTTACCGCCTCAATTGTATACTCTGAGCAGGACGGTGTAAACCTACAGGCATTTCCAAAAAGTTTAACCAGAGTAGGTGAAATACGCCTCTTGTAGGCAGTAAGTACCCAAACTAACACATTCTTCACAGAAAAAAACCCGAGGCCTTTAGACACTCCCTCACCTCTTTCATTATGTCTGATGTTGGAATTCTGGTAATTCCAGGCTTTGCCAGAAAAACCATTTCGTAGCCATTTTTAATGTCAAACAAGGAAAGTCTTACGGCCTCTCCCAATACTCTTTTGATCCGGTTTCTGTCAACCGCATCTCTGGCAACTTTTATTGAAGCTATAAATGCAAACCTACTTGGTCCGTCATCGTGCCTATCAACAACAGCGATGCCAAAATTTTGGGACTGATAAACGCGTCCTTCTTTTTGAACTTTTGTAAAATTTTTAACTCCAACCAGTCTGTATTTTCTTGAAAGCATGTAGATTATTGGGAGCTACTTAAGGAATTAGATTTTTTCTTCCTTTTAGCTTTCTTCTTTTTAAAACTAACCTCCCCTTTTTGGTTTCCATTCTCTTTCTGAAGCCATGATTTCTTACTCTTTTAAGTTTGCTTGGCTGATATGTTCTTTTTGTAGACATGGCTCATTATACCATGTAAATTCAAAATTAGAATTTAGATTTTAGAGTTTAGGATTTCCACAATTTGGGGCTTGACTCATTGTGGATAACTCATTAAAAGTACTAAGTACAAAGTACTAAGTACCAAAGCAAAACTGCTCCCTCTTTCTTCTAAGTACTCTGTACTCTGTACTATGAACTCTGATCTAAAACAAACTTGGCACGATACACTAGAGATAATCAAAATTTCAGTTTCTCCCGCGATTTTCTCTACATGGTTCACAAAAACTCATATTTCAAGTCTTGACGAGGTTGGGGATAGAATGGTTGTTGAGGTGGGGTGCCCCACAGCATTTGCCAAAAATACAATTGAGTCGCGTTATTTTGGCTTAATCCAGGACAGTTTAAATAAAGTAACAGGTAAAACTTGTGACCTAACGTTTGCCGTAAAGGAGAACTTGGACAAGATCGGGTCAGGCAAAGTTACCCCTGCACCGCTATTTGACAACAAAAAAGATGACCGTGAGTTTATTGAGGTTCTTAGGACTTCCCGAATTAAGCCGTCTTTTACTTTTGAAAATTTTGCAGTCTCGGGAAGTAATCAAATGGCCCCCGCCGCGGCGCTGGCGGTTGCGGAAAGCTGGGGCACTGCCTATAATCCACTTTTTATAGGGGGTGGAGTGGGGGTGGGCAAAACTCATTTAATGCAGGCTGTGGGATATGCGACACTCCTTCGCGATCAGGATAGTTTGGTTTTGTCCTGTACGGCGGAGGACTTTACCAACGACATAATTGATGGAATCAGAAACAAGTCCACCCAAGAGGTAAGAAAAAAATACAGGAAACTGAACCTACTTATGGTTGACGACATCCAGTTTATTGGCGGAAAAGAAACCGCCCAGGAGGAATTTTTCCATACTTTTAATGCAGTTACCTCGGCCGGGGGACAAGTTATTATGACCGCCGCCAAGCCGCCTTCTGAAATATTTAAACTTGAAGCCCGTCTAAGAAGCAGGTTTGAGGCAGGGTTAATAGTAGATATAGCTCCTCCCGATTTTGAACTTAAATGCGCGATTGTTCAAATAAAGTCACAGGAGCGCAAAATTCCACTTGAGATGGACCAGATTCAAATGATTGCTGCCAACACCGAAGGAGCCAGAAACATCGAGGGGGTGCTAATTAAAATTATGAACGAAATTCACCTCAAAAAATTACCAATTACGACTGAACTTATTGAAAACACATTGGGGCGCCGTGAGGAAACAAACGGAAAAATATCAAGAAGCACCCCCGAGCAGACTATTGACGCGGTTTGTAAGTATTATCAAATAGGTAAAAGGTTAATTTTAAGCGACACCAGGGCACGTCAAATTGCCCGACCGCGCCAAATGTTAATGTATATGCTCAGAAATCAGCTCGGAATCGCTTTTGAAGAAGTGGGGAGGCTGGTAGGGGGGCGCGACCACTCAACTGTTATGCATGCTGTGAATAAAATTACGCAGCTAGCCACAACCGATGTGCACATTCGTGAGGATATGTTGA
The DNA here is from genome assembly GCA_038061545.1 of Patescibacteria group bacterium. GTDB lineage: Bacteria > Patescibacteriota > Microgenomatia > UBA8517 > UBA8517 > JBBTZE01. The sequence continues at coordinate 2,800 of JBBTZE010000080.1, forward strand.
AGATAAAGAACGCCCTATGAGGGTAAAAAATGTATCTTATCAACATATCCACAATTCGCACAATTTTATGCACAAAGTTATTAACAATTGAGTGAGGCTGGCGTCAACACTAAAGTTATCCGAAACCTAAACCTAAAATTAGATTAATATAAACTTATCAACACGCTCTACTACTAGTACTACTAGTTAATATATATAATATAGAAACATTACAAAAACCATGAAATTGCAAATTCTTCAGGAAAACTTAGCAAAAGCACTTTCTGTTGCATCTAGATTTACCTCAAACAGATCTCAGCTTCCAATTTTGGGAAACATACTTCTAACTGCCTCAAAATCCAAATTTAGTGTTTCTTCAACCAATCTTGAAGTTTCGGTTGTAATTCACATTGGGGCCAAAGTTGCCGAAGAGGGGAGTATAAGTATTCCATCAAAAGTGATTGCGGAGTTGGTTGGAAACCTGCCAAAAGAGACGCTCGATCTCAATTCCCAAAAAGAACAGCTCAAAATCAGCTCCCCTGGTTTTTCCTCAAGCCTACTTGGAATGGATGGCTCGGATTTTCCAAAAATACCATCATCTATCCAAAAAGAAAAATCTTTGACACTTCCAAAGGAAGATTTTGCGAGCGGTATTTCCCAAACTATTTTTGCAACCTCGCTCGATGAAACAAGACCGGTTTTAACTGGTGTTCTTTTTGTACTAAATAAAAAATTAATAACATTTGTGGCCACAGATGGATTTAGACTGTCAAAGAAGGAGATTAAAGTTGAGAACATCGAAGTTCCAAATGCTGGAGGAAAAATAGTAATACCGAAGGCTATATTAAACGAGGTCGTGAGGATTGCAGACGATTCTAATGAAATTTATTTTAAGTTTGATGAGAAAGAAAAACAGGCAGTATTTGGGTCAGATAATATTGTAATTTCTTCCCGACTTATTGAAGGGGAATACCCCGATTACGAGAAAATTATTCCAAAGAGTTCGTTGATATCAATAATAATTGATAAAGAGGAATTTTTGAGAGCCGTAAAGCTGGCTGCGGTATTCGCCAGGGAGTCAGCCAATATTGTTAAAATTAAGATTATTGAAGGAGGGATTACTGTAAAGGCGGAAAGTGGGCAATCAGGGAGCCAGGAAACGAGGGTGGATGCAAAAATAATTGCCAAAGGCCCTGAGCTTGCCGAATGGGAAATCTCTTTTAACTACAAATTCCTTGAGGATTTTATAGGTAGTGTAAAAGGGGAGGAAATTAAAATGGAATTTACTACACCCGACAAGGCGGGAGTATTTTTAGATACTTCAACTTCCGATTACCTTCACCTCATAATGCCCGTCAGGGTTCAAGGATAGTGCTAATAATGTCCTCATTGTAGTTTTGCCAATAAAGCTTGTCCTCAATAAAACCAAAGGCTGCCAACATCGAGGTGTTTTGAGCAAAGACTTTAAACGGTAAAAGCCTTAAAGGGTTAATGCTTAATGGCGCAAAACTAACGCCTTGGTCAGAATTTCTAAACAATACAACATTATTGTTGTTTTTCCATACATATCTATTGCTTGATAATGTTTTTATTGAGCCAGATTGGAAATCGGTCGTGTTTACAATTTCAATACCGTTGGTTGTTTTAAGAGCAATATTTTTTCCATCTGGAGATATAAGGAAAGTGTTTGCAAATTTTGAAAAAAGTATTTTATTCTGACTAACGTTATAAAAATAAAGGATGCTCTTGTCTTGTGCGTGCGTATCTTCAAATAGCAGTAACATATCGTTTTTTAGATACTTTAAACTTTGAGCTGATGTTTCCCCATTTTTTTTATGATTAAGTCCGTCAATTGTTACGGCATTTATACTCGAAATTTTTTGGGTAATATTAAACTCTGCTAAAAAATATATTGTTTTTCCATCTTCTGATAAAGAGATGGAAACGATAGGGGATAGCGAAACAAAAGATAATTTATTCTGTGAATTCGTTTTTAAATTCAGTACCACAATTTCTGCGAGGTTCGAATCATCTAATACAAGGGCAACCTCTCCTTTAATATCGTAATCACTAACTTTGCCACGATATATTATTTCTTCTTTATCTGTTTTAAATCTAGTTAAATTTCCATTTTTTTTATTTATTCCATATACCTCGCCATTGTCGGAAACGATAGTTTTTGCCAGGGGCGATATTTGAACAGGAATGTTGGAAACGGGTGTGGATGGTGGTAATTGGTCATTCACAATGTTTGGTTTATTGTTTTTGTATCTATTAAAAACAAGAACTATAATTGTGATTATTAAAATAATTGTAAAAAAAACAATTAGCCGCTTATTTTTTATGTTGATGTTTTTCATATGAATCTATGGTGAAACACAGTAGTTACTTCTGTTGCATACCCCGAACCCAAATTTGTTTTCAAAGTCTTCCTGGGGACACACATTTCCATGTCCCCCAATAAATGTATCACTAAATGGAGGTTCGTTTATTGCGTAATGTAAATGTTGCACCCTTCCATTTCCTGATTCGTCCATGGTTCCGATCACTTCTCCAACATCTACAACATCTCCGGCTTTAACAAATACATGGCAAAGGTGTGCATGGTAATAATATCTTCCACTCGTTGTTCCTTGCAATATTATATATTTACCTCCAACTGAGTCGTTTAGTGTTACATTTACAATTTTACCTTTTTCATATGCAACCAAGGGGGGTCTTTCTTGTGGAGAAAAAATGTCTGTAGCTTTATTTCCATCCCAGTGATAGCAAGAGTAGCCGGGGACTTCAAAAGGTGCAACAGGAAAAGCATATTTGCCATCGCTTGAAAATTTAACATTTGTAGCTATGGGCTTTGGTGGCGGGTCGCCTAGACAGTCTTGAGGTGTAAACCCTCTTTGACCACTTTCAAAAGATGATTGTGGCACTACATATGCCCCGGAGTTAATTATAAAAAGAATAAAGGCGACGATAACGGGGAAGCCCAGAAGTATAAATAAAATTGGACCACCGATTGCGCCGAGAGTTGCCCCACCAATTGCACCAAATAAACCAAAAATAGAGCCTCCAATTCCCGCCAAGGTTGCTCCACCTATAAAACTTGGGATAGCTATGAAACCCCCAAGAACCATTAGAGGAATGGAACCCATTAGTGCCCCACCACCAAAGAGCATGAGCCCTGCAATAGCAATATCCTGTTTGTGTTTTGTTATAAATTGTTTTATTTTTGAACCCAATTTAGCAAATACTTCAGTTGCTAACCAGGTTAAGGCCACTCCAACTGGGCCCCCGGGGAGTCCGAGTGATGCAATAGCTGCTTTTAGTCCGGTTTTTACTGCCACACCGGTTGCTGTTTTTGATAGGGCTTTTGTTGCAAGCTTCTTCACACCTTTTATTGCGGCATCCTTGGCAATCCCGGTTAGAGGCTTAAAAACGGAAAAAGAACTCTGAAGTTTGGTTGGATTGTAGTTTGTACCTTGAATGTTCCCCTCTCTGATTTGGGAAAGTTGTTCTTGAACCCAGGTACGACCAAATGTAACGACATCAACTTCTTCTGTAGATGTGGTTGCTACATAAATTGAGGAAGCTTGAATTGGCATATAGCCAGAAGCGGGGACATCTGAAATATCCTCAATAATAATATCTGGCAGTAAAACCTTTTGCCCTTCATCTCCGAATGCAAGTTTTGTAACATCTTTTGTTAAGGAACTTAAATCTTTTAGCTCGGAGAGCGTTTTACTTTGATCAGAAAGAACTGCCGCCAAATCAGAATACTCGGGCTTTTCGGAAGTAGCCTTTGCGAGCTCCGTTTGAATAGTCGGAGTAAAATTTGTTTTAACATTGATTACAATACTGGCGGCTGTAAGTCCGACAACTGCATCTGGAATTTCTTCTGGAATACTTTCTCTAATTATTGGTTGAACTATTTTAATTGCCTCCTCAGGTGTTGGCGCCTTTTTGATTTCATCTACAATCACCTCTGCTGCTTCTTGCTGTTTACTTGTAAGATCCGGTTTTTGAATCTTTGTTTTTGCATAGAGCTCCTTTTTTGTTTTGATTGCTTTTTCTACAGCCTCTTTTGACTCTGCGATGGTCTCTTTTATTTTTCTGCTTTGCTCTTCCTGCTCTTTTTGAAATTGAGCAAGCTCATCTGGAGTAAGCATGTTTGATTCTGCTTTGTACTCCTGGACCTCAGTTATAGTTTCTGTGCCTTTTTGAAGATCTTCATACAACTTTTCCATAAAAAGCCCGGTTTCTTTGATGGTTAAATCCGGTATCCCAAATTTATGAATTTGTTCTAGGAGACTTTTTGCTTCGGATTTGTTTTCCGGGGCCACGTTTCCATCGTCATCATATAGAATTCCAAACGCCTGACGAAGTTGGAGAAACTTTTCCGGATTCTTTTTAACAATATCGGTTAGAAATAAATCGGTTTTTGCCATAGATTATTTTCCCTGATAAGCGTTTGGATTGGCTTTTAAAATTTCTTGGGGCTTAGTTGTGATAAATTTGTTTTCTTCCTCGCTGGCAACAACTCTGATTGGAGCATGGTGGGGTCCTGCAAAAAATATACCTTCTCCAACATTTGCTGCCAGAAGAAGATTCTTTTCTCCCTGGGAAAGATAAAAAATTTCACCAATCTTATCAATTGCTGCAGGGGATTGTTTCAGGAGCAGTTGAAGTGCAGAATTGGTAACAATCGCTTTTCCAATATCCTGGGAAAGAAAATCCTCAACGTCCTGGGTAATTGTTGTTAAGCCCAAGTAATATTTACGCGCCCTTTTAACGACACTCCACAAAAATTGCGCGGTATCAGGGTACTTCATCATTTGCCAGGCCTCCTCGGCCACCAGGATGCGTTTCTTGATGTCTTTTTTAACCCTAGTCCAAATGTAATCAAGAATAATAAACATGGCAATGGGGCGGAGTGCGTCCTGTAAATCTTTAACAGAAAAGACGGTAAAAGAATTGTTAATACTAATGTTGGTTTGTTTATCAAATATGCCGGTGAAAGAACCCCTCACAAATTTTTCGAGCCTAGCGGCTAAATCCAGCGCATCCGGAATCTCCATTCCAATCAATGTTTTATAAAGATCTTCCATCAGGGGAGGTTCCTTGCTCTGCGTATCCGGATCCATGGTTATTCCTTTGGCACGGTAGGTCATGATTAACGCGCGGTCCAAGAGCGCCTCCTGGGAGGGGGTAATTGCCCCCATGATCACTTTTAGAAGCGAATGCAGGGAAAGGATTTTTTGCCCCAGCTGGTTTTCTCCTTCTTCCCTAATTTGTGCCAAATCAAATGGATTAATTTTTGCAGGCGAGTTAAATGAAAACGCAACATATTGTCCACCAACTGCATCTGAAAGTGCTTTGTATTCGTTTTCAGGGTCAAGAATGATTACATCCGTTCCTGTCATTAAAGATCTCAAGGCCTCCAACTTAACAAAATACGATTTTCCAGCGCCCGAAGTTGCAAAAATAACCATATTTGAATTTTCGAGCGAGAAGCGGTCAAAAATAATAAATGATTCATTTTGGGAGTTGATGCCGTAGAGAACCCCACGGTCGCTTGACAACTCGCTCGAGGTTAAGGGGAAAGTTGTTGCTACACTGGTTGTATCCATGTTTCTTGTAATTGAGAGTTTGTCTACACCGAATGGAGCTGTTGAAAGGAAACCCTCTTCCATATCAAGCATGGCGTGCTTACTGACAATCATTAAAGACCCCAAGACCGATTCGATCTGGCGGGTAATGTGATTGAGTTCATCAAGTGAGTTGGCAGGAATGGTTATATAAAAACTAAATTCATAAAATCTCTCAATTCCTTTGACGAGTTGCTCCTGCATTGACCTTGCATCTTCCAATTTTGCTTGTGTTCCCGGGTCTACGATTTTCCCGCGCTCAATGTCAGTTGAAATTTCGGCTTCCATCTCTGCAATCTTCCTTCTTAAATCATCAAGTACGCTTTTTCCGTCTACAGGGTAAACGTAAAAAGAAATATCAAGGGAAGAGTCAAAATTAACAACAGGTTCCAACCACCCTGGGGCAACAAATCTTGGGTATCCACCCACAAAAATAGTACGGAAAAATACATCATTGATTTTGATGTAATCAAAGTCCTCCTCAATATTTTCAGGGGCAATCACGTCCAAAACACTCATACCTTGAGCAATAGCGATGTTGGGACTGACAATCTTTGGTTTTTTAGTTGCAACTGTCGACTGTGCTCCTGTTGGATTGGTTGGATTTGGCGGATTCATTGGTTTGTTTGTTTTCTTTCCAAAATTACCTCAGGTTCCTTTTTAACAGCGGGACGCTCCGGGTTATAGACGCTGTAAAAAAGATTAACAAGATCGGGAGTTGCGAGTTGCTTGAGTTTTATTCCAAGCCTTCCTGCTTGGCGGATAAGATGGTCGCGTCTTGGATAAAGAACTATTTTTGCCTTTTTGATTACTGCCGACTTTGGAAAAGGAAGAACATTTTTTCCTCTTGTTATGGAACCTATGCTTTTGCCAACCCCCAGCTCAAGAGGAGATAAATAAAGTACAACAAAAAAGCGTTTCCCCAAAACATTTTTCTTTTTGACTGACTCGGTAATGAATGTCCGGTAATTTTGCATGAGCTTGGATAAGAGGGGATGGGTTATTTTTTTGGCCTCCTCCGCCAAATAATTGGAATAACTTGAAATGTCTTTTCTTTGGGTACGGACCACAATTTGTAAAGAAAAAGAAAGGGAATTGATTAGTGCCGCATATGCCGCAATTACTGCCTGCTGTTCTTTTTCTGACAGAAGTCCAAAGTTAAGTGAGGTTGACTCCATGATTAGTGCAGCGCCTCCATCTTTATAAATTGCAATGTCATTTGTAATATCAGCAACAGGCAAAAAGTCCTGTGATGTTGAGGTTAAAGGAACGTTGGGAGTACTTAGAAATGGAATTTTTGGAAAATTTTTCATTGTTGTATTTCCACTCTCTTTCCTTGAACAAGAATTGGCGGGATGATTGCACCGCTAGCTTCAAACGAGACTGGAGTAAAATCAAAACCTTCTTTTTCTGTAGTGATTTGATATTGTCCGGAATCAAGCGGGGTAACAATTATAAAATGACCCGCTTTATTGCTTCTTAAAGCACGAACCGGCCTGCCACTAATGTCTTTTATCTCCATAATTGCTCCGTCGACAATTTTTCTTTGGTCATCGACCACCTGTCCGACTGCAATGTTGGGGGACTCAGGTGGGTTTGGAGGGGCGGCATCATCTGAAAACTGAGCTTTGTTGGTTGTTATAAACTCATCACCCATGATCACGGGAGATACTTGGGTTGCGGTTGCAGTTGGAATCACCGCTTTCTCTTCAATTACCATTTTTGGTTTTTCCACTTCAACTCTGACGATTGGCGTTACAGGAATCTTAAGTGGCTCAGAACCAACTGCAAGGCTTGCTTTTTGGGCGGCCCCTGAAAACAATCCGCTTATTTTGGAAAGGAAAGACCGTTCAGCCCCTTCCAGCTTATCAAGCGCGGAGTTGGCTCCTCCCACCTGCTCCGCCGAAACCTCGGCGGTAGCGCCAACCGGTTCGTCTTGGAAAAACTTTAGGTTGGTGGCACCCTGCTTCCAAGTAAAAATTGAAGGAGAATAAATGGCCTTAAAAAATGCAAAAATCCAGCGCTCAAGCGGGCGCTCTTCCAAGGGAAGAAATGCCAAAGCAATTCCCAAAATAACGGAAACAATTGCAAATGGCCATTTAACAATTGCCAAAATTGGGAGTGAATAGAAGAAAAATCCCGCGACAATTCCGCCGGCAAGTTGGAAAAATTGCTTCAAGGTCATGTCTCCCACCAGTCTGAACTGGTAGCTGCTTATTTGTTGTGGTATG
>JBBTZE010000081.1:0-1094 GCA_038061545.1 Patescibacteria group bacterium
GTCTATCGTTTTTATGGTTACAGCCTGGCCTTCAATAAGTAGATTCCCGTCTTCTCCAATAATCGAGGGAGATTCTCCTGCCAGTACCAGGCTCCCATCAGAGGTAACTCCCGGAATACCAGGATCGGAAGCTGTGGGAACAGGTATTCTTACTGACAGGGGGGACCCCTGTCCACTTGCACTTGCAGTTTCAGGCTCAAGAAATAGATTGTTATTCTGAAAGAAAAGTTCGGTTGGAACCCCATCCAAAGATATCAAAACTGATCCACTGTTATCTGTAGTTATATTTTGGATATTGGATGTCCAAAGCGGCGAGCCTCCGGATTCGGTGTTATATAGTTTGAATGTGAGGCTTTCACTGCCAACTCGTGGTGAGCCTGTCGAATCCATTAATTTCAGCTTGGCGTAAAGATTCCAGGCCCCATTCCCCGCAGGAATTGCAGAAATTATTTCAGAATCTGTGTTTTCTGGGAGGGTTTGAATATCAGATTCTTGGGCATAATTATTTATAAATTGAATTGGTAATTTTAGTTTTCCCAAGAATAAAACTAAGAGAATTACAAGTCCGGAAGTAAAACCAAGAACTGCAATTGTTTTTAGACCGACTTTTTTTGACCTTGAAACACCTGCAGTTCCAACGATCATATCTTCATTTTTCTTACCTTCCTTGAAGTCTAAAAATTTATTTAAAGAAACATTTTTACGCTTTAACGTAGAAACAGATGCATTTTTTCCAATTTCTTGCTTGTATTTATTTATTAATTCTGGTGATATTTGCGGCAGAGTTGTTTTCATAGAATTTAGGATTTAGAGTTTAGAGTTTCCTGGTTGGTTTCCAGCCAGGAAAGGAATTGTCTTACATCAGAAAGATAGTTTTTGATAGTGTTTGGGGAAGATTTTTCGGCCTCAAGATGGGCACGGAACTCATTAATTATGGAGATAGCGTTTGCTTGAGGCTTTTTTACACTTGTTGCATTCTCAATTCCTTCCATAAAATTAAAGTCGAGTGTTTGATAACTTGTCAGAAATCTACCGAAGTGTCTGAGTGTCGAAAGTCTTCGGTTGATTGTCGCAACCGGTACTCGATTTTCCAC
>JBBTZE010000082.1:0-3460 GCA_038061545.1 Patescibacteria group bacterium
AGGAGGCAAAAAATGGGTTCGAATTCTCGTTCAAGTAGCAAGAAATCGTTCAAGCAGTGGGTAAATGCGCAGGTCCGAAAGTTGACCAAAAGTCGCAAGGTCGCACAAAGGATCCAGCAAAAAATCCCCCAGCCCAAAGAACCTATGAAATAATTTGATCTGATCGAAATTGGTCGGAATGAGACAAAACAAAAAACTCTCATTCCGACCAGCTACACCCCACTCCCCGACCTCAAAACTGCGAGTTTAAGTTTTTGCCCGGAAATGTTAAAATGCAGGCAAATGGTCCCAGTTAGATAGCGCTTTGCGCATCAAACGGGATCCCGTGAGATGTGCGCTGAGCACTATCTCACAGGGAGGAGGCGATAATTTATGTTCATACTAAAAAAGAAAAAGGGCGAAAGCGAGGATAAACTGATTGCAAGATTTAGGAAAAAAACCCTGATGGAAGGCGTTTTGCAGGAATTCCGCGATCGCGAACACTACAAAAAGCCTGCTGAAAAAAGAAAAGAGGCAAAATACAGAATTGCTCACTCTATCAAACTGGAGAAAAAAAGGAGCTACTAAAAAAGATGCTATTTATAAAAAGGCAATAGTATTTTTGCAACTTCGGATATTTTTGCTTGGACCTGAGACTCGTCGATTTTTCCCCATTCTATGTTTTCGTGTCCTTCGGGGTCCGATTCTACTAAAGCTTTTGCTACTTCCAAATGACTTTTTCCTGCGTTTCGCAACCTATTTACTGCCGTATTGGGATCCATTATAGCTTTATCAACTATCTTAGCCCAATAGCCCTCATCATCAAAACCACTGTCAAAAACCTGTCTCAAAAGCGGCCTAAGGGACTCAAGTGTTCCTTCCGGAAATTCGGGCTTTTTGGCTTCTTTTGCCTTTCCGTTATCAACTGATTTCCTAGGTGCTCCGGATTCATCCAAAATTATTGTAGTATCCCCACGAGTTACTTTTACCCTTCCCTTTCCTTCAATATGGATATTGCTCAGATTTTCTCTGCCCATATCGCCATTATACCAGCCCACGCAAGCTTGACACTTTTCTTTCCCCCCCATTTTTGCTACAATTGCCCCTGTGAAGTCAATTCTTACGTTTATTTCCGAAGTTCGAAGTGAAGTCCTTAAGGTTGTATGGCCAAAAAGAGCAGATGTGGTTAAGCTCACTTTGATCGTATTTTTGGTTTCAACTGCAGTTGGATTATATGTTGGAGGTTTGGACTTCCTTTTTACAAAAGGATTATCGCTTTTTGTAGCACAGTAATATGACAGATCAACACGAAGACCCTATTCAAATTGCTGAACGTGGAACGGGCAAGAAAAAAATTCCCGGACATATCGTCATTTCGATGGCGGAGGATCCGATGGCAAAATGGTATGTGGTTCACACTTCAAGTGGGCACGAAGTCCGCGTGATGGAAACTCTAAGGCAAAGAGTGGAAACCATGAATCTTCAAGGGCGGATATTTGAAATGCTTGTCCCAACTCAGGATAGAGTCATTATCCGCAGTGGTAAAAAGGCAACTATTAAAGAAAAAATTTTCCCCGGATATTTGCTGGTTAAGCTTATTTTGGACGACCCAACTTGGCTGGCCGTCAGGACCACCGCGGGAATCACAGGATTTGTGGGTGCAGGCAATAAGCCAACTCCGCTATCTGAGCTTGAGGTCGCAAACATTCAAAAGTTCGTTTCGGCTCCAGCTCCAAGATACAAGACCAAATTCAGTGTTGGAGAAGCTGTCAAAATAAGCGATGGTCCGTTTGCCGACTTTTTGGGCACAATTCATGAAATGGATGAGGAACGCGGAAAAGTTAAGGTTTTGGTTTCAATTTTCGGCCGTGAAACCCCGGTTGAATTGGATTTTCTTCAAATACAAAAAGTTTAAGTCTGACTTCCTTTTACAATTATTCTTTTGTGAGCGACTAAATCTCCGGTTTCTGGATCTTCCTCGAATACATAACCATCCTTCTCTAAGCTTTTCTTGGATTGTTGATATTCAGAGGTGTTTGGAAACCTAATAATCAGGCTATTTTCCGAAACTGGAAGCACCAAATCTGGAAGCGGCATTTTTGATTCATTTCCTTTATCAGCCATTTGAATAAATTATACACTTCTGTTACAATTCTTCTACCTCGGACAAACTGAGGGAGACGCAAGTCGAAACTTCATAATTTGTTTCCTCTTGAAAATCATGGCTAAAAAAATCAAAACAGTAGTCAAAATCAATCTTAAGGCGGCTGAGGCCACCCCCGCCCCTCCCGTGGGAACCGCTCTTGGCCAGCACGGTGTTGCCATCATGGACTTTGTTAAGCAGTACAACGACAAGACCAAAGATATGAAAGGCGAAGTTGCTCCTGCCGTAATTACAATCTATGAGGATAGAACTTTTGATTTTGTAATCAAGAAAGCGCCCGTGTCTGCTATGATCAAAAAAATCTTGGGTATCGAGAAGGGTTCCGGAAAGGCTCCAAGGGAAACCGCAGGAACCATCACTCGCGCTCAAGTTAAACAAATTGCTGAGGATAAATTGGACGATTTGAACACCAAAGACGTTGAATCAGCAATGAGAACAGTTGAAGGAACGGCAAGATCGATGGGAATCAAAATAGAATAATGGGTAAAACAAAAACCGCCATCATGGGCGAAGAAACAAATATCAAAAATAAGGAAAAGCAATTTAAAGCACACAAAGGTGAGGCTGAAAAGATTCATGTCGCAGGACTAAAAGGCGGGCAAAGAGTTAAGTTGGTCGAAGCAGAAATTCCAAGTGAAGAGCCGGTTGTAACCGAAGAAGAAAAGAGTAACAAAAAGAAAATTGTTGAAAAAGTACGTTCAGAAAAATACAAAACTGCCAAAGCCAAGTTTGATAATGTTAAAACCTACCCTGTTGCAGAGGCAATTTCCCTAATTAAAGACGCCTCATATTCCAAATTTGACGGCACAATGGAACTTCATTTGATTGTTAAAAAGGTAGGAATTTCAGCACAAGTTGCACTTCCCCATGCCGCGGGACGCGTTAAAAAGATTGAGGTGGCGGACGAAAAAACTCTTGAAAAATTAAAGACCGGAAAAATTGATTTTGATATACTGGTGGCAACTGCCGACATGATGCCAAAGCTGGTTCCATTTGCAAAGCTTTTGGGACCCAGGGGCCTCATGCCAAACCCTAAAAATGGAACACTTGTTACTGATATCAAAAAGGCAGGTGCTTTTTCTGCCTCCACCGTTACATTAAAAACAGAAAAAGAAGCCCCTTTAATTCATACAGTTGTTGGAAAAGTCAGCCAAAAGGATACTGAGCTAAAAGAAAACATCCAAGCAATTTTTAAAGCCTTAGGAGGATCCGACCAGATCCTTAAAGTCTATTTAAAATCGACAATGTCCCCAAGTGTCAAAGTTGCAATCAGTTAAGTAACTTATAATGGACACCTCTTGATCTTTGACTGTGGAT